>NZ_CP016538.2:3122500-3280721 GCF_001687625.2 Planococcus maritimus | reverse complement strand
TAGCGTATCTCCTTTATAGGTAAATATTTTTTACAGTATACCATACACAAAATCACAGCCTGTGGATAAGATCTGTAAACAGGCTTGGGGAAAACTATCCACACCTTACCCACAATATGTGGATAACTATTTTGGGATAGAAATTGTTAACAAGTGAAAACAAAACAATGTTATCAAAAAACGATAGACATTACAAGCATTTCTTTCAGTTATCCACATGGCAGGCTTTGTGCACATTTTTGATATCCACAGGCAGTTCCTATGTGAAAAACCTGTCGATAAGGCATGTGGATAAATCATTTTCGCCGAAAATGGAATCACAGGAAGTTCACCATAGATCCTCCCGTATTGTGTATAACTTTTCTTTGCACATTGCTTGGCCGATCTTGTGCATTTAAAAGAAACCATTGACATAAGCAAGGCTGCGCCCTTATAATAGTCGAGACTGTCTTTAGAAAATAG
Organism: Planococcus maritimus; assembly: GCF_001687625.2. NCBI lineage: Bacteria > Bacillati > Bacillota > Bacilli > Caryophanales > Caryophanaceae > Planococcus > Planococcus maritimus. The sequence goes on along the minus strand of NZ_CP016538.2, from coordinate 3,280,259 downwards.
TTAACTTTTATATAGGAGGTGTAAGGTCATGACATTGCGCACATACCAACCAAATAAACGCAAACACAGCAAAGTGCACGGCTTCAGAGCACGCATGAGCACAAAGAACGGACGTCGCGTTATCGCTGCCCGTCGCCGTAAAGGAAGAAAAGTACTATCAGCTTAAAGTCCACTGACCGCATCAGTGGTCTTTTTTTTCTTTTTCGCGGAATTTGAGCGAAAATGCATCAAAATAAGCAAGTAGCAGGTGAAAGAATGAATAAGCAGCAGCGGATCAAGAAAAATACGGAGTTTCAGCGCGTTTTCAAAAAAGGGAAATCCTTTGCGAATCGGCAATTTATCGTTTATTTGCTGAAAGATGAGCAGGAAGAATTTCGCCTTGGCCTGTCCGTCAGTAAGAAAGTCGGCAATGCGGTCGCAAGAAACCGCGTTAAGCGTTATATCCGCCAAGCCTTCCTAGAATTGAAGGACGATCTTCTGCCAAACGCCGATTACATTATCATCGCCCGACCACAGGCGGCCAATTTAGATTTTCATGAAAGCAAGAAAAGCTTGGAGCATGTGTTGAAAATTGCACGCGCTTTGCCGAAGAAGTAGATACCGGATCTATCCGGATGGTATTATAGGAAGTAATTGAATAGAGTTTGGAGGAAGCAAAGTGAAGAAGAGAACCGCAGTGCTCTTCGCCTTGGTAGCCGTTGCCCTCTTATTGTCGGGCTGTACGGAGTTTGACCAGCCGATCAGCGACCAAAGCGAAGGGTTTTGGAACGAGTTTGTCGTATGGCCATTAGTGTCAATCATTACATTCTTTAAGGAATTCCTTGGTACGTATGGTTTTGGGATTATTGCCGTGACGATTCTTATCCGTCTGGCCCTATTGCCTTTGATGATCAAACAAACGAAAAGTTCGAAACGCATGCAGGAAATCCAGCCGGAGCTGGCTAAGTTAAAAGAGAAGTACAAATCGAAAGATGCCGTCACCCAGCAGAAATACCAGCAGGAAATGATGGCAATGTTCCAAGAGAAAGGCGTTAATCCGATGGCCGGTTGTTTGCCGGTTGTTATTCAGATGCCAATTTTAATCGGTTTTTATCATGCCATCAGCCGCATGAACTCAACACCTGAAATCGATCTTGGCACATTCTTGATTTTCCCGCTCGCTGAACCGAGTATTATCCTGGCTGTTACAGCCGGTGTCATGCAATTGATCGTTTTGCGCACGGGTCCAGCAATGGACAATCCGCAAATGAAAGCGATGATGTATTTCATGCCTGTCATGATTACTGGATTCGGGATCATCTTGCCATCTGCTTTGACGCTTTACTGGGTAATCGGGAACATCATCTCGCTGATCCAAAACATGTTCATTTACCGTCCATGGGAAAAGAAAGACGTGCAACAGCCTGTTAAAACGAAAACAGGAGGGGCTAAAAAGTGAAGCATCTTACACAAATGGGGAAAACGGTCGAAGAAGCGATTGAAAAAGCGCTGGAACAACTGAACAAATCACGGGATGAAGTAACGGTCCGCATCATCGATGAAGGAAAAAAGGGGTTTTTCGGATTCGGGGCTAGAGATGCGGAAGTAGAAGTCACAGTGATGGAAACAGCACAGCCAGCAGCTGAACATGCAGCACTTCAAACGGAAAAAGCACCGTCCGCGCATGATGGCGAACCTTCAGAAGAAGAGATTGCGGCTGAAATGCCGTCAGCTCCGACCGAAGAGGGAGAAGAACCGAATTTCGGTGAGCCAGTTGCAGAGCCGGTAGCGAAACCGTCGAATGAAAAAGCGATCGAAGAAACAAAAGCCTATTTGCAGGACATTGCACAAGGCATGAAAATCGATGATTTATCCGTTTTACATGAAAAACAAGGCAAAACGGTGCGTTTCAAATTGGAAAGCGAAAAAGTGGCGATGCTTATCGGCAAAAGAGGGCAGACCTTGAATTCGCTTCAGCAATTGGCGCAATTGGTGGCCAATCGCCACGCCGAACAATTCATGATGGTCGAACTTGATGCAGAGAATTACCGGGAGCGCCGCCAGGAAACATTGGAGCAATTGGCGGACCGGATGGCGGACAAAGCGATCCGTACCGGAAATCGTGTCCAGTTCGAACCGATGCCGTCTTATGAACGAAAAGTGATCCATCAGGCGCTGTCGCGGCGCTTTGATATCGATACTTATTCAGAAGGCAAAGACCCAAACCGCTATTTGGTTATTGAACCGCATAAATAAGGAAAAAAGAGCCCGTTCGATCATGCAAATGATCGCAGCGGGCTCTTTTGATGCAATAAAACGCAAGGCTAGTCAGCGAAAGTGGGAATTTCGCGGGTGTATATTTATGCATGTCATATTTGCGCGGTGAACCTGAAAAAAATACCAAAAACGAGCGCTGTATCTTTTGATTTTATGGGTTTTGTGTTATTGTTGTATGTTGTACAGCCACGCGTATTTTGACAGTTGTCCACATGTGGACAACTGTTTTAACCCATAAAAAAGTAGAAATGATGCTGTTGGCAAGTTCTTTTGTTCGCCTTCAGCATGTTGTTGCAAGAGGAGGAAATAGCATCATGATGGAATTCGATACGATTGCCGCGATTTCCACGCCAAGCGGCGAAGGAGCCATCGCCATCGTCCGCCTGAGCGGGCCTGAAGCGGTAGCCATCGCAAACCGGCTGTTCCGTGCGCCGGGCAATAAAGCACTCGCTGACCAAGCGAGCCATACCATCCATTACGGCCATATCGAAGATCCCGCGACGAACGAAATAGCGGAAGAAGTAATGGTTGCCTTAATGAAAGCACCGAAAACATTTACCAGGGAAGATGTCGTGGAGATTAATTGCCACGGCGGCATCGTATCGGTTAATCGTGTGTTATCACTGGCCCTAAGAGCCGGTGCACGGCTTGCGGAGCCTGGTGAATTCACTAAGCGCGCGTTCCTTAATGGACGCATCGATCTGTCTCAGGCAGAAGCCGTGATGGACCTGATCCGTGCGAAAACGGACCGTGCGATGGATGTTGCGCTGACGCAAATGGAAGGACGTTTATCCCGTCTCATCAGCTCACTGCGCCAAGCATTATTGGAATCGATCGCTCAAATGGAAGTGAACATCGACTATCCCGAATACGACGATGTGGAAGAAATGACACGCCCGATGATGCTTGAAAAAGCACAATGGGTGCAGTCAGAAATCGCTAAATTGCTCCAGACTTCTCAGCAAGGCAAAATTTTGCGTGAAGGCTTGTCTACAGTAATTATTGGCCGACCTAATGTCGGAAAATCTTCGCTATTGAATAGCCTAGTGCATGAAAATAAAGCCATTGTAACGGAAATTGCTGGCACGACACGCGATATTATCGAAGAATACGTTAATGTACGCGGTGTGCCACTGCGTCTTGTCGATACGGCAGGCATCCGGGAAACAGAAGATATTGTCGAACGGATTGGCGTCGAACGCTCCCGTAAAGTGCTTAAAGAATCCGATTTGATCCTTTATGTGTTGAATTATGCAGAAAAATTGACCGACGAAGATCTCTTATTGTTCGAAGCGGTCCGTGATATGAATTATATCGTTGTCATCAACAAGACCGATTTGCCGCAGCAAATCGACTTGGAACAAGTGAAGGAATTGACTGGTGACAAACGTCTCGTGACGACTTCCTTGATTGAAGAAGAAGGCATCGATCAGCTCGAAGAAGCGATTGCTGAATTATTCTTTGAAGGAGAAATCGAGGCAGGGGATATGACTTATGTCTCCAATGTCCGTCATATTTCACTGTTGCACCAAGCGCATCAAACCATTTCGGATGCTATTTCAGCCGCCGAAATGGACGTGCCGGTCGATATGATTCAAATCGATGTGACCCGTACATGGGAAATTCTCGGTGAGATCATCGGCGATACGGCAGATGACGGCTTATTGAACCAATTATTCTCGCAGTTTTGCCTAGGAAAATAAATTTTTGAAGGGACTGAACGAACATGCCACAATATGAAGCAGGCACGTTCGATGTTATCGTCGTAGGCGCAGGACATGCCGGAGCGGAAGCAGCACTTGCTTCTGCTCGTATGGGCGCGAAAACGCTTGTCTTGACGATGAATCTCGATATGATCGCCTTTATGCCTTGCAACCCGTCCATCGGGGGCCAGCAAAAGGCATCGTCGTACGTGAAATAGATGCAATGGGCGGGGCAATGGGCCGCGTCATCGATAAAACACATATACAAATGAGAATGCTTAACACAGCCAAAGGGCCGGCTGTCCGCGCACTTCGCGCACAAGCCGATAAAGTGCTTTACCAGCAAGAAATGAAGCGTTTGATGGAAGAGCAGGAAAACTTGAGCTTGCACCAAGGAATCGCGGAAGAATTGATTGTCGAAGACGGTGAAGTAAAAGGCCTTGTGACACAAGTCGGCGGCATTTACCGCGCCAAAACTGTCGTCATCACAACGGGTACATTTCTGCGCGGCGAAATCATCATCGGCGATTTGCGCTACTCCAGTGGGCCGAACCATCAGCAGCCTTCTATAAAACTCGCGGAAAACCTGGAACAGCTAGGCTTTGAGACGGTGCGTTTCAAAACCGGAACACCACCGCGTATTAACAGCAACAGCATTGATTACTCGAAAACAGAAATTCAGCCAGGAGACGATGTGCCGCGCGCATTCAGCTTTGAAACGACAGAATTCATCATGGATCAGATGCCATGCTGGTTGACTTACACAACCGCTGAAACGCATCAGATCATCGATGAGAACCTCCATTTGTCTCCAATGTATTCTGGGATGGCAAAAGGCACTGGGCCACGTTATTGCCCGTCGATTGAAGACAAAATCGTCCGTTTCAGCGATAAACCGCGCCATCAGATTTTCCTTGAGCCAGAAGGTCGCTCTACGCGTGAAGTTTACGTGCAAGGCCTTTCCACGAGTTTGCCAGAACACGTTCAGCGCAAGCTGCTCGAATCGATTCCAGGCCTTGAGAAAGCAGATATGATGCGTTCAGGCTATGCCATCGAATACGATGCCATTGTGCCGACGCAATTATGGCCGACGCTTGAATCCAAGCAACTTCCTAACCTTTATACGGCTGGCCAGATCAACGGCACGTCCGGTTACGAAGAAGCAGCGGGGCAGGGGCTTATGGCGGGCATCAACGCCGCGGCGAAAGTGTTAGGCAAAGAAGAAGTTATCCTTAGCCGTTCTGACGCATATATCGGTGTCTTGATCGACGATTTGGTAACGAAAGGGACGAGCGAGCCTTATCGCTTGTTGACATCTCGTGCTGAATACCGCTTATTGTTGCGCCACGACAACGCAGATTTGCGTTTGACGGAACTCGGCTATCAGCTCGGCATGATCACAGAAGAACGTTATGCGCGCTTTCTTGAAAAGAAAGACCATATCGAAGAGGAAATCAAGCGTCTGCGCGGCATCATCATCAAGCCGAATGAGCAAACGCAAAAAGCGATTCGCAATGCAGGCGGCAGCGAGCTGAAAGACGGCATCCGTGCAGCCGATTTGTTGAAACGTCCCGAAATGAACTACGACATGATCGCTTCATTGACTAGCTCCGCTATCGCGCTTAGCGACGAAGTGAAAGAGCAAGTCGAGATCCATGTGAAATACGAAGGCTATATTGAAAAATCTCTTCTTCAAGTCGATAAGCTGAAGAAAATGGAAAACAAAAAAATTCCGGAAAATATCGATTACGATGCCATTTCAGGGCTTGCAACGGAAGCACGCGGGAAACTGAAAGAAGTGCAGCCGCTATCGATTGCACAAGCAACACGCATTTCCGGCGTTAACCCTGCTGACATTTCGATTTTATTGGTGTATATTGAACAAGGAAGAATCGCTAAAGTCTAGTTGGGATTTGAGCTCACTGGGCGGCACATAACAGAACTCGAAATGGGCTGGTATCCGCCAGCCCATTTGCTTTTACATAAAACGAAAATTCCGCTCCCGCAGCTTTGCGGTGAGACCGGTGAGAGGGGGACCTATTGTGAACGAACAGCAATTTGCGCAAGCACTTGAACAACAAGGCATTGAACTGTCTGAGCGTCAGCTAGAACAATTCCGCATCTATCACAAAGAACTTGTCGAATGGAATGAAAAAATGAATTTGACGGCAATCACGGAGAAAGAAGACGTGTATTTAAAACATTTTTACGACTCCATCAGTGCTGCCTTCTATATGGATTTCACACAGCCGCTATCACTGTGTGATGTTGGGGCAGGGGCTGGATTCCCGAGCATCCCGCTTAAAATCTGCTTCCCCCATATCGAAGTGACGATCGTTGATTCATTGAACAAACGCATTCAATTTTTGAATCATTTGAGCGAAGCTTTACAACTGGATAAAGTTTCTTTTGTCCACTCGCGTGCAGAAGATTTTGGCCAGTCCGAGCATCGTGCAGGCTACGACATCGTAACCGCACGCGCTGTGGCCAGGCTGTCGGTATTAGCTGAACTTTGTGTGCCGCTCGTCAAACAAGGCGGGGCATTTGCGGCCATGAAAGCTGCTTCTGCTCCTGACGAGTTGAAAGATGCGGACAAGGCGCTTCAAGTGCTTGGAGTGAAGCAAGAAGCCGTTCATTCCTTCCTCTTGCCAGTGGAAGAAAGCGAACGCCACATCCAAGTGTTCCGGAAATTCAAGGCAACGCCAAAGAAATACCCGAGAAAAGCAGGCATGCCGAACAAATCGCCAATCAGTTAATGTTTCACGTGGAACATACAGACCCAGGATTGTGTCTTTGGAATAAAACAACAAGAGCAAGTTTTTAATAAGGTGGTGCTTGAGCATGAAAAGTCCTTTTGCCCGTCTTTTCGGAGGCGGCGACAAAGCAAATGATGCAACAACAGCAGAAGCTTCAAGCCATGCTTCTGAAGAAGTCGTCAAAATCCCATTGGAGAAAATCCATGCGAACCAATTCCAGCCACGGACCGTTTTTGACGAAGAGAAAATCGAAGAGCTGGCCCGGACGATTCATGTCCATGGCGTCATCCAGCCGATTGTCGTCAGAGATTCACAGCGGGAAGGCTTCTATGAAATTATTGCAGGGGAACGTCGCTTCCGGGCAATGACGTCTCTTGGCTGGGAGGAAGTTCCGGCGATCGTTCGTCAATTGAGTGATAAAGAAACAGCCTCTATCGCGTTGATCGAAAACCTCCAGCGCGAAGAATTGACGGCAATCGAAGAGGCGCATGCTTATTCTAATTTGCTGCAGATCCAGGAAATCACACAAGAAGCATTGGCTCAGCGCCTTGGTAAAAGCCAGTCGGCTGTCGCCAATAAATTGCGGCTGTTAAAGCTCCCAGAAATTGTTCAGCAGGCATTGCTCTCCCGGAGCATTACAGAACGCCATGCCCGTGCTTTGCTGCCGGTAAAAGACCCTGAACTTCAGCAACAATTACTCGAACAGTTATTGGAAGAAGGGCTTAATGTCAAAGAACTGGAACAACGCATCCGGAATTTGGCGGACCAAGCCGAGGCGAAACCTAAAAAGCGCAGAAAAGCCGTCAGTCGGGATATGCGCATTGCCATGAATACCATCAAAGAGTCATTGTCGATGGTCAAAAAAAGCGGCATCAAACTCGATACACAAGAGGAAGAACACGAGGATTATTATCAAATCACCGTGAAAATTCCGAAAAACGCTCATAATCGCTCTTTCCGTTGAGGAAAGGGCTTTTTTTGGCAGATATATCTCTATGAAACAGGAAATTTGATACAATATAGAAATGAAAGCTGTCGCGGATAGCCATAAAAGCGTTTCCGCAGTAAACTAAAGACAGTATCGAAGAAAGTTGGTGCACGAGTGGGTAGAACGATTGCCATCGCCAATCAAAAAGGCGGTGTAGGAAAAACAACTTCATCAGTTAATTTAAGTGCCTGTCTTGCTTATCTTGGCAAGAAAGTGCTGTTAATAGATATCGATCCACAAGGCAATGCAACGAGTGGCGTCGGCGTCAATAAAGGCGATGTCGATCAATGCATCTACGAAATTCTGATTGACGATGTGGATGTCAAAGACACGATCATGGAGACGAAAGTCGAAAATCTTCATGTGGTACCGGCGACCATTTCACTGGCCGGTGCGGAAATTGAATTGGTTTCGACCATTTCACGCGAAGCACGATTGAAAAACGCCTTGGCAGAAGTAAAAGATTTATACGATTACATCATCATCGACTGTCCGCCATCTCTTGGGTTGTTGACCTTGAATTCCCTAACCGCTTCAGACGGAATTATTATTCCAGTACAATGTGAATATTATGCTCTAGAAGGTTTAAGCCAGTTATTGAGTACCGTTCGGCTGGTCCAAAAACACTTGAACCATGACCTGATGATCGACGGCGTATTGTTGACCATGTACGATGCCCGGACCAATCTCGGCATGCAGGTCATTGAAGAAGTGAAGAAATACTTCCAGGACAAAGTGTATGACACGGTGGTCCCGCGCAACGTCCGTTTGAGCGAGGCTCCTAGCCACGGAGAGCCAATCATCATCTATGATCCGAAGTCCAGAGGCGCGGAAGTTTACCTAGAATTGGCGAAGGAAGTGATTCGTAATGGCTAAAGGATTAGGAAAAGGCATTAATGCATTGTTTCCTGGAGAAACGGTCAACGAAACAGATAAAGTAATGCAAATCAAAGTGACCGATATTAAAGAAAACCCTCATCAACCGCGGAAAGTATTCGACCAGCAAGCCCTAGAAGAACTGGCCGAATCGATTCGGGAGCATGGCATTCTGCAGCCGGTCGTCGTGCGGAAAAAAGGGGCGAAATTTGAACTTGTAGTCGGGGAACGCCGTTTTCGGGCAGCCAAGCTATGCAAATTGAAAGAAGTTCCTGCGATCGTTAAAGAGTTCAACGAGCAGCAGATGATGGAACTAGCGATCCTTGAAAACTTGCAGCGTGAGGATTTAACGCCGATCGAAGAGGCGGAAGCCTACCAGAAGCTGATGGATACATTGAATTTGACACAGGAGCAATTAGCGTTCCGGCTCGGCAAAAGCCGTCCGCATATTACCAACCATATTCGTCTACTGACCTTGCCGAAAGATGTGCGGGAACTTATTTCGGATAAAAAATTGTCGATGGGGCATGGCCGTACTTTGCTTGGCTTGCGCAGCAAAAAAAATATTTCCGAGACCGCGAAAAAAACTGTCAAAGAAGGATTAAATGTGCGCCAACTGGAAAACTTAGTGCAGCGTTTAAATGACAATGTTCCACGTGAAACACCAGAAAAGAAAAAGGATATCTTTATAGAAGAAAAACAATCTGAACTGCGTGACCGCTTCGGCACAAATGTCCAGATCAAAAAACAAAAGAATAAAGGCAAGATCGAAATCGAGTTTTTCTCAGAAGATGATTTAGAGCGGATCTTGGATCTGTTGAAATAACACGCTGACGTACGTGGCGTTTTTAGTGGCCAGTATGCTTTTTCGAATTGAATGGTTACCTCAGCTTGAAGACGGCCTATTTTCCGGAGACGGGAAATAGGCGTTTCTTTAGATGCGGGCCTCGCAAGATTTGTCGAAGGGGTTAAAAGAGGGAGAAGAACTAGACGCCTATACCGAAGCATGGAGAGAAGGGAGCTCGATTATGGTTCTTTGGGGAACATTGGTTAACGCAGTTTTAATTGTCATCGGAACATTGATCGGGCGGGCATTGCGCAATATTCCTGACAAAATGAAAGAGACCGTTATGTATGTCATTGGGTTAGTGGTTGTCGTCTTAGGCTTACAGATGGGCTTTGAGAGCCAGAATTTCGTCATCGTCATCATTAGTTTGGTACTCGGTGCGGTCATCGGTGAATGGGCAAGGCTGGAAGATAAATTGAATGGCTTTGGCCGCTGGATTGAACGAATGCTCGGCACAAAAGAAAGCCAGGGAAGCCTAGCGCAAGGATTTGTCACGGCGACCTTGATTTTTGTCATCGGCGCAATGGGCATTATCGGTGCATTGGAAAGCGGGCTCAGCAATGAACACGGTGTTCTTGTGTCAAAGGGCATTATTGACGGGTTTACATCAATCATCCTTGCGTCGACACTCGGCATCGGTGTTATGCTGTCGGCGATTCCGGTATTTGTGTACCAAGGCTTGATCGCCTTGTTCGCTACACAAATCAGTTTGCTTATTCCGGAAGCGGCGCTTGACTTGTTCATCACCGAGATGACGGCGACCGGAGGGGTAATGATTGCCGCAATTGGGCTTAATTTGATGGGCATCACGAAGATCCGTGTGGCGAATTTATTGCCGGGGATCCTTGTAGTTGCGTTTCTTGTCACGGCCGTGTTTAAATTCAATCTGATGTGAGTAATTTAAAGAAGGTGTAGACGTGTTTTTCGAAAGAAGTGTTGTGGAAAGATTTGTTAATCAGATGACAACGAAGCTGCTTGATGAGGAAATGTGGGTCGACATTTCAGGAACAGCGCTGCGTGTCATATTAATCGCTGTCGGTGCCTATCTATTGACGCGCGTCATGCGGGTCATTATCCGCAAATCGTTTTCGGTCCAATTAAAAGGGCCCCTTAAAACAAATGGACGCCGTCACCAAACTTTATCGAAATTAGTAGAAAATATTGCTACATACGTCATTGGATTTATGGCAGTGGTCGCCATTCTATCGGCTTTCTCAATCAATATTAGCGGGATCATCGCCGGTGCCGGTGTTATTGGCCTCGCTGTCGGTTTTGGTGCACAAAACTTGGTGCGCGACGTCATCACTGGATTTTTTATCATCTTCGAAGACCAATTTTCAGTCGGTGATTATGTCCGTATCAACCAAGCCGAGGGAACCGTCCAGGAAATCGGGCTGCGCACGACGAAAGTTCAAGCGTGGACCGGTGAGCTGTTTATCTTCCCAAACGGCACGGTGACAGAAGTCGTCAACTTTTCACTTCACAATTCCACTGCGGTCGTGGACTTGAGCGTTTCGCACGATTCCGATTTGGCTAAAGTAGAACGGCTGATCTTGGAGTTTTTGGAAACGGTCCAGCCCACTTATGAAGAAGTTATCAGTCCGGCCGAATTGCTTGGCGTGCAGAACATGACAGCAACCGAAGTGGTCATGCGCCTGACGGCTGAAACCTTGCCGATGCAGCATTTTGCCGTATCCCGCAGAATGCGCCGCGACTTGAAAGAGTTTCTCGATCAGCGTGGAGTCGAATTGCCGTATCCTCGTATGGTGGTCATGCACCGCGATCCCGGCGATCCGGTTTCATCAAATGCCAATAAATGATGGGGGAATGCAGCCATGGAAATGAAGGAATTTGGGTTACATGATATTGTCGAGATGAAAAAAGGGCATCCTTGCGGGGCGAATGCCTGGAAAATTATCCGCATGGGTGCAGACATCCGCATTAAATGCGAAGGCTGTCAGCACAGCGTTATGCTGTCTCGCGCGGAGTTCAATAAAAAAATGAAAAAAGTATTGGTGAAGGCTGAGGCGGAATGAGGAATGGACATTTCCGCCTCCTCTTTCTATAATGGAATGGTTGCAAAATTTGTGAGCGAAAAAGAAAGGTCGTGAATCCTTTGGCATTAACTGCAGGGATTGTAGGATTACCAAACGTAGGAAAATCCACATTATTCAACGCTATTACAAAAGCGGGCGCCGAAGCGGCGAACTACCCGTTCTGTACGATAGATCCAAACGTCGGCATCGTCGAAGTGCCAGATGAGCGCCTCGACAAACTGACAGAATTGGTCGAGCCGAAAAAAACCATCCCGACGGCGTTCGAGTTTACGGACATTGCCGGCATCGTCAAAGGGGCCAGCAAAGGGGAAGGGCTTGGAAACAAATTCCTCGCCCACATCCGCGAAGTCGATGCCATCACGCAAGTGGTTCGCTGCTTTGCTGATGACAACATCACGCACGTATCGGGTGGAGTTGATCCGGTTTCCGATATCGAAGTCATCAACCTGGAGTTGGTACTTGCAGATATGGAAAGCATCGAAAAACGCATTAGCCGCAACGCCAAGCTGTTGAAGCAAAAAGACAAAGACGCTGTTGCAGAAGAGCCGGTATTGGTGAAACTTCGCGAAGCTTTCGAGAACGGCGAATTGGCCCGTTCGATCGACTTCACAGAAGATGAGCTGAAAATCGCCAAAGGCTTGAATTTGTTGACGCTCAAACCGATGTTGTACGTAGCGAACGTATCAGAAGATGAAATTGCTGATGCGGCGAGCAACGAATACGTCCAGCAAGTTCGCGATTATGCAGCTGGCCACGATTCTGACGTCATCGTCGTTTGTGCGAAGATCGAAGAAGAAATGGCAGAGCTTGATGATGAAGAAAAAGAAATGTTCCTCGAAGAGCTTGGCATCGAAGAATCAGGGCTTGATCAATTGGTCAAAGCTGCTTATAACTTGCTCGGACTTGCGACATACTTCACTGCCGGTGTGCAGGAAGTGCGTGCATGGACGTTCAAAAAAGGCATGAAAGCCCCACAATGTGCGGGCATCATCCACTCCGACTTCGAACGCGGCTTTATCCGCGCTGAAACCGTTGCTTACGAGGAATTGGTGGAAGCCGGTTCAATGGCTACGGCAAAAGAAGCCGGAAAAGTACGTCAAGAAGGCAAAGAGTACCTCGTTAAAGACGGCGATGTTATGCTGTTTAGATTCAACGTATAAGGCTTGTGCCGAATAGTTTATTGTCAGTCAGTGCCATGGAAACAAGTTAACAACGAAGTGGCGGCTGGAAAAAATACCGAACCGGGTGCTTTTTGAGCATCCGGTTTTTTATGAGGAGGGAAACGAATGTATTTATTCGCATATGGAACCTTGAAAAGAGGCGGCAAATACCATTTTTATTTGGAAGAAGCGGAATTGGTGGAAGAGCATGTGACGATTTCGGGAAGCTTGTATGATACAGGGCTTGGTTATCCGGCACTTGAATTGGCCGGCGACGATGTCATTCAAGGCGAGCTATACGACATTCCGGATGTCCTATGGCCGGCGATCAATGACCTGGAGGATTACACGGGGAACGCAAAAACGGACATGTACGACCGTCTGACGATCGATGTCGAGACCAAGCGCGGCACGAAACAAGCGATTGTCTATACGGCAAAAGCAGAGCGCTTGCTGAAGGAATATATTTCAGAAGGTGTATGGGATGTGGAACGGTCGTTTGCGAGATAAGAATTAAAAAGAAGGCATAGCAGGAAATCTGCTGTGCCTTCTTTTGGTTTTTCGAAAAAGTTAAGAAGTGGTATTTTCCGAAGCTTATCGCTCGCTTTCCGCGGGCGGGAATCGAGCCTCCTCAGCCGCTATCGCGGCCTGCGGGGTCTCTCAAACCCGCTTTTCCCGCAGGAGTCGAGCGAACTCTTCTCCAAATACTTAGATAGGTCATTGATTTTTGAGTGTCGAAAAGATGCAGTCATTTTGATTCATAACTAAATTAATACACTTCTTTAACACTGCTGCGCCTTTTTTTATTTGTGGGAACCTGCCATTCATTCATCTAGCGACGGGTAGCTGGAATAAACGTGGAGGCGGGGGAGATCTTGGTCGTCCAATATCCACGCATCGTTCGGCTCTTTGCGCAATTCCTTGTACATGAGGAAGTCGCCGAATGCGCCGGCTGTCAGCATGGCGCCGAGCAAGACGAGCACTTGGTCGCCCGCCCAAAAGCCGATGATGCTCGGCAAAACCGCCGTCATCCAAAATGGCAGTAGCAGAACCGCCCGCATCGCCCGATTTTTCACGGGCCGGTCGCTCGTCGCATAAGCAATGCCCAATTTTAAATTGAGTCCGTATTGAAGCGACGACAGCGGCACTTTGCCGAAGGCGACAAAGCCGATCAAATGAAACACTTCATGCAGCACAATTAATAAGACGTAGCCGCCCAAAAAATAAAGGATGCCGAACAGCGAAAAGCCGAAAGACAAGGGTTCTCGAAACAACTGATAGGCGAGCGCGAAAACGGCGACCAGCCCAATATTGAACCACAGCGCTTTTGGCGCGATTTCTTCTATGTTCAAATCGATAATTTTATGCGGTTCCATTGCAACACATCCCGAATTTTAATGCTTTCAGTATAGCCTAAATTACAACTTGCCGGAAGCCTATGCGTATGCTACAATATATTGATGTGAGTAATATTTATGATTGCTTGCTCCTTGCCCGCTGGAATCAGCAGGGCCCAAGTCCATAAGGAGGTGACAATACGATGAGAGAATATGAAGTAATGTACATTGTACGCCCGAACATTGAAGAGGACGCTAAGAAAGCTCTAGTTGAGCGTTTCAGCGAAATCCTAACTTCTAACGGTGCGGAAATCATCGAGTCGAAAGAATGGGGTAAACGCCGTCTGGCTTATGAAATCAATGATTTCAAAGAAGGTTTCTACCAGATCGTTAAAGCTAATGCTGAGACAGAAGCTATCAACGAGTTTACACGTCTTGCGAACTTCAATGAAGACATTATCCGCCACATGGCTGTACGCCTAGACGTATAAGCAACAAGCGGAATACAGATAATACACGACTTGAAGAAGGAGGTTGAATTCTGATGATCAACCGGGTTGTATTGGTCGGAAGACTGACAAAAGATCCCGATCTTCGTTACACACCAAGCGGCGCGGCGGTGGCTCGTTTTACACTTGCTGTAAACCGGACATTCTCCAATGCGCAAGGTGAACGCGAAGCGGATTTTATCAATTGTACCGTTTGGCGCAAGCAGGCTGAAAACACAGCGAATTTCCTCAAAAAAGGAAGTCTCGCCGGTGTCGAAGGCCGCATTCAGACTGGCAGCTACGAAGGTCAAGATGGCAAGCGCGTTTATACGACGGAAGTGGTGGCTGACAGCGTTCAATTCCTTGAACCAAAAAGCGCCAACTCCGGATCTGGGGATCGTTCAAACGATCGCTCGTATGGACAGCAGCCGTCTTATCAACAGAACCAACCGTCTAGTCCAAGTCAGCAAAACAATACTCGTGTAGATGACGATCCGTTTTCAAGCGGAAGCGGGAAGATCGAAGTTTCAGACGACGATCTGCCGTTCTAAACCAGGCGCCCATCAGCGAATAGAAATCTGAAGATGAGGGAGGTAATTCGATATGGCACCACGTCGCGGAGGCAAGAAGCGTAAAAAGGTTTGTTATTTCACTTCAAACAACATTACACGCATCGACTACAAAGACACTGATTTGCTTAAGAAATTCATTTCTGAGCGAGGCAAAATTTTGCCACGTCGTGTTACGGGCACAAGCGCTAAATGGCAACGTCGTTTGACAATTGCAGTTAAACGCGCTCGTATCATGGCACTTCTACCGTTCGTAGCGGAAGAAAAATAAGATTGTTCAAAGAGGCCGGGAAACCGGCCTCTTTTTTATATGTTTTGGGAAGTTGGCTAGATAGAAAAAGTTAAGATTATACCGTAAAGGTTGCAACTGGAGTGAGGGGGAATGAAGAAAGAAGTGAGTGGAAAAGCTTCCGCTTTTCGACTGCGTTGCAGGGGGCTGCTTGGGGCTCGCAGGATGCGAGTCATGCAGCTGATGCGACAGGACGTCGCGTTTTCAGCTGCCCGGGGATGGGGCGGGTGTTGAGCCAACGTGCCGCGAAGAGCGCGCCACGTTTGTCTCGCCAGCCCGCGCGGTCCCACAGGCGTCAGCCCCCTTCCACTCCGTCTCTAATTTTAGAGTGTGGAATCTTTTCTTCAGTTCACTAAAAGTGAAGTGTAGAAATACATCATGTTTTGCAGCTCATATCGTTTAAATTAAAGAGTGCGTCACTTTCAGTTCAAACACTTATTTCTCAGATGCTGCATACCAAGAAGCGATTCCCCCACTAGCCGGCAACTGATTCCAGAAGCAGATCTGCTTAAACAGATCCCAATCAATGAAATCACCAAGCCGCCCGGCGTAAAGGGGTGAGCCGATGCCATAAGTCAGGCATTCTTCCTGGCTTATGGCAAGAGGCCAACCCAAAGCACGGCGGCGAAGAATAAGCAGAAGCACAAATAGAATGCTGAAACTGTTCGACACGAAAACCCTTGCTATCTTCTTATCTATTTTTCTAGGAAGCGATTTCCCCACTAGCCGGCAACTACCTAAAGAAGTAGATCAGATTGAACACACCTCAATCAATGAAATCTCCTAGCCGCCTGGCGTAAAGGGGTGAGCCGATGCCGTAAGACAGGCGTTCTTCCTGGCTTATGGCAAGAGGCCAACCCAAAGCACGGCGGCGAAGAATAAGCAGAAGCACAAATAGAATGCTGAAACTGTTCGACACGAAAACCCTTGCTATCTTCTTATCTATTTTTCTAGGAAGCGATTTCCCCACTAGCCGGCAACTACCTAAAGAAGTAGATCAGATTGAACACACCTCAATCAATGAAATCTCCTAGCCGCCTGGCGTAAAGGGGCGAGCCAATGCTGTAAGACAGGCGTTCTTCCTGGCTTATGGCAAGAGGCCAACCCAAAGCACGGCGGCGAAGAATAAGCAGAAGCACAAATAGAATGCGAAAACCCTTCAACACCTAAACTCTCACTATCTTCTTATATATTTTGCCAGGAAGCGATTCCCACACTTTAATTTCCAACGATTATTCCCATCTACCGCCAAATCAGCGATAATCCTTTTCTACAAGCTGCTCTTGAAAGACAGACATTTTTTCTTCTCAAAACGGAGAGCTAGGTGTACAGTGGGACAACCTACCTTTTTTGTTCGGGGGCTTGAATCATGGTACAATTATACGGATGAAATAAACCCGAAAGAAGATGAAAAAAGCAGATATGCCTAACCAAAAGACACGTCAGTTAACGAACGGAGCCATGATGACGGCACTGTTTGCCGTCTTGTTGGCTATTTCTGTATATGTACCGGTGCTGAGTTTAGTCAGTACCTTGTTTTTGGCATTGCCGATCGCTTGGTATAGCGCCAAGTATCCGGCAAAGGCGTCGGCGCTGGTCGCAGTGGTCGGGGTCGTGTTAAGCTTCCTGATCGGCGGATTGCTATCATTGCCACTGGCGTTGATTCACATTCCGCTGGGGCTCATGATTGGGCTGTCGATCCACTATAAAAAAAGCAAATTGTTCATGTTCATGGGCTCGAGCATTGTGTTGCTGCTATCATTGATGTTGCAATATGTAGCAGCGATCGCCTTTTTAGGAATTAATTTCCTGGAAGAATTTACTGAGACGATGCGTAGTTCGTACGAGCAGGCGGGAACATGGCTCGAACGGCTCGGTTCAGAATCGATGGAGGAATACGAGGAGCTCGTCGCGCAGATCATGCTGACTTTTGAGACCTTGCTTCCGACCTTATTAATTTTGACGACGTTCACGACGGTGTGGGTATTGTTGCTAATCTTACTGCCGATTTTGAAACGGCTTGGGATTGAAGTGCCGAAATTCCCGCCATTCCGCGAGATGCGCTTGCCGAAAAGTGTATTATGGTATTACTTGATCGTCATTTTAGTGTCCTTGCTGTCCGATTTCGAGCAAGGGACCATGGCGTATTTCATTTTCGCAAATGCCTCGATGCTGTTGCAGTTCCTGCTGTTTTTGCAAGGGGTATCGTTCTATCATTTCTATATCCACCAAGAGGGCTGGCCCCGCTGGGTAACGGTGATCGTGACGATTTTGGCAGTCCCGTTGCAGTCGTTTACGAGCATCATCGGGATTTTGGATCTCGGCTTCGATATCCGGGGCTGGATCAAGCGGGCGCATGACTCTAAAGGAAAGTAAGGAGCTGAAGAGAAATGTCGGCTTTTTTCAGGAAACGTAATCTAAGATACCCATTGCTGGCATTGCTGGCTCTTGGAATGGCCGCTGTGATTCTTATTTCGCTATGGTCGGAATGGGGCGCAGGCATTTTCGCTATCCTTTACGGGGCGGCCATCGCCTCGGCGTGGGTACTGGAGAAACGCAACTATGAAGAGACTGAAAAGCATATCGAAACGCTATCCTACCGAATGAAGAAAGTCGGCGAGGAAGCGCTGCTCGAAATGCCAATCGGGATTTTGCTGGTCAATGAAAACCAACAGATTGAATGGGCCAATCCCTATATCACTTCAGCGCTTGATTATGAGACGTTGATTGGTGAATCGATTTACAGTTTGACGGAAGAATTCAACCAATTGGTCAAATCGACCGAATCGAATGAAATGGTCATCTCGCTTGGCGGCCGCAAATACCGCGTTTATTACCGTGAGGATGACCGGCTGTTCTACTTATTCGATATTACTGAACAAGTAGAGATCGAAACTTTGTATCATGCGGACCGGACCGTCCTCGGCATTTTGTTCATCGATAATTACGACGAATTGTCGCAAGGGATGGACGACCAAGTGCGCAGTAATTTAAATAGCCTGGTGACGTCCTTGATCAATCGGTGGGGAACGGACAATGGCATTTTCGTCAAACGGATTTCCTCGGACCGCTTTTTGGCGGTGTTCAATGAATCGATTCTTCAAAAACTGGAGGAAACCAAGTTCACGGTACTCGATGATATTCGTGAAGTGACAGCGAAAGATAATATGGCGCTGACACTGAGCATCGGCGTCGGAGCGGGTTCCGCTTCACTGATCGAACTTGGCGCCATGGCGCAGTCCGGGCTCGATTTGGTGCTTGGGCGCGGCGGTGACCAAGTGGCAATCAAGCATCCGAGCGGCAAGGTTAAGTTCTATGGGGGCAAAACCAATCCGGTCGAGAAGCGGACGAGGGTCCGTGCACGCGTCATTTCGCATGCGCTGCGTGATTTGATCCAGGAAAGTGACCAAGTGTTTGTCATGGGCCATAAAATGCCCGATATGGATTCGATTGGCGCGGCGGTGGGTGTAGCCAAAATGGCAGAAATGAACCGTGTCAAAGGCCGCATCGTCATCGATTTTGATGAATACGATCGCAGCGTTATGCGGTTGATGGAAGAAATCGAAAGCGATCCTCATTTGTTTGAACGTTTCATCACCCCAGAAGAAGCGCTATCGGAAATGACTGAGCATTCTTTGCTGGTCGTAGTCGATACGCATAAACCGTCGATGGTTATTGATGAACGGCTGCTTCAACGTATGGATCGCGTCGTGTTGATCGACCATCATCGAAGAGGCGAGGAATTCATTACCAATACGATGCTCGTCTATATGGAGCCGTACGCATCGTCTACGGCGGAGCTGGTCACCGAGTTGATCGAATACCAGCCGAAACACGAAAAACTGACGATGCTCGAAGCGACCGCGATGCTTGCCGGCATTATCGTCGACACGAAAAGCTTTACGCTGCGCACGGGCGCCAGGACCTTTGAAGCGGCTTCCTATTTGCGCTCGAACGGTGCTGATACAGTGCTCGTGCAGCGCTTGTTGAAAGAAGACCTCAATACGTATATTGAACGGGCGAAAATCGTCCAGAGCGTGGAATTTGTCGGCGACGGCATTGCCATCGCTAAAGGCGAGCGAGGGCGTATTTACAGCCCCGTGCTGATCGCACAAACGGCGGACATTCTGCTGACGATGAAAGACGTTAACGCGTCGTTTGTTATCGCAGAACGGACAGAAGGCGGCGTTGGCATCAGTGCCCGTTCGCTTGGTGAAGTCAATGTCCAAATCGTGATGGAAAATCTCGGCGGCGGTGGCCATTTAACCAATGCAGCCACACAAATGCCGGACGCAAGTATTGAAGAAGCGGTCGGGCAACTAAAGACCGTATTAACCGAAAATGATAGAGGAGGATCTGAAGAATGAAAGTAATTTTCTTGAAAGACGTAAAAAATGTAGGCAAAAAAGGCGATATCAAAAATGTGGCGGACGGCTACGCGAATAACTTCTTGTTGAAGAACAATTTGGCAGTGGAAGCTGATCAAGCAGCCATGAGCAAACTGGCTGGCCAACAGAAGAAGCAGGAAAAGGAAGTCGAGCAGGAATTGAATGAAGCGAAAGAGCTGAAAGAAAAACTTGAAGCTTTAACGATTGAACTGACAGCGAAATCCGGTGATGACGGGCGCTTGTTCGGCTCGATCACGACCAAGCAAATAGCGAAAGAACTTGAAAAGACCCATGGCCATAAAATCGACAAGCGTAAAATGGAACTCGATGACGCAATCCGCGCGCTTGGCTACACGAATGTGCCAGTGAAGTTGCATCACGATGTAACCGCGACATTGCGCGTACACGTTACTGAAGAAGCGTAAGGGGAATAGATATGAACGAATCGATCGACCGCGTCCCACCGCATAACCAGGAAGCCGAGCAATCCGTTATCGGGGCCATTTTCCTGGAGCCACAGGCACTGGTTTCCGTAGCGGAAATCGTCATGCCGGAAGATTTTTACCGCGTCGCCCATCAGAGGATTTTCCAGACGATGATCGATTTGACGGACCGCGGCAAAGCGGTGGATTTGGTCACCGTGACAGAAGAGCTATCGGTCAAAAAAGAGCTCGAAGATGTCGGCGGCTTATCGTACCTGACAGAGATTGCTAATGCGGTGCCAACAGCCGCAAACGTTGGGCATTATGCCCACATCGTGGAAGAGAAAGCCTTGCTTCGCCGACTCATCCGTGTGGCCACCACGATCGTCGAAGACGGCTTTACGCGCGAAGACGAAGTAGAAGCATTGCTTGCAGAAGCCGAGAAAAAAATGATGGAAGTGTCGAGCCGCAAAAATGCGGGCGACTTTATCCATATTAAAGATGTCTTGGTGAAAACTTACGATAATATTGAGCTATTGCATACGCGTAAAGGCGATGTCACGGGGATTCCGACCGGATTCCGCGACTTGGATAAAGTGACGGCAGGCTTTCAGCGCAATGATTTGATCATTGTCGCCGCTCGTCCGTCCGTTGGTAAGACAGCTTTTGCGCTTAACGTTGCGCAAAACGTCGCGACCAAGACCGAAGAGAACGTCGCCATCTTCAGTTTGGAGATGGGGGCAGAGCAGCTCGTTATGCGGATGCTCTGCGCTGAAGGCAATATCGACGCCCAAGTCATGCGGACCGGTGCGCTTCAAAATGAAGACTGGCGCAAATTGACGATGGCAATGGGCAGTTTATCAAATGCCGGCATCTTTATCGACGACACGCCAGGAATTCGCGTTAACGATATCCGCGCGAAATGCCGCCGCTTGAAACAAGAATACGGCCTTGGCATGATCATGATCGATTATTTGCAGCTGATCCAAGGGCCCGGCAAAGCCGGCGAGAACCGTCAGCAGGAAGTATCCGATATTTCCCGTTCCTTAAAAGGACTGGCACGTGAACTTGAAGTCCCTGTCATCGCCTTGTCTCAGCTGTCCCGTGGTGTTGAGCAGCGGCAAGACAAACGGCCGATGATGTCCGATTTGCGAGAATCCGGATCGATCGAGCAAGATGCCGATATTGTGTCGTTTTTATACCGTGAAGATTATTACGACAAAGAAACCGAAGATCAGAACATGATCGAAATCATCATCGCCAAGCAGCGGAACGGCCCGACCGGCACCGTCAAACTGGCGTTTGTGAAGGAATACAACAAGTTCGTCACCATCGATTGGGCTGACCATGAAGGCGGCGGCGATTTCTAAAACACCTATTAAACACGAACATTAAATGCGGACATGCATTTTTATGTTCGTGTTTTCTTATGTTTCATATTGACGCCAAGGCACTCTATTGGTACAATAAAGACTGTTTGAAACAGGGCGACAAGCCTAACGGAGGTGCGGACGATGACATCAGTCGTAGTAGTAGGAACGCAATGGGGAGACGAAGGAAAAGGGAAAATCACGGATTTTCTATCAGAGCATGCAGAAGTAATCGCACGTTATCAAGGCGGAAATAATGCTGGGCACACCATCATTTTTGGCGGCGAAACGTATAAATTGCACTTGATTCCATCGGGGATTTTTTATAAAGAAAAAACATCGGTAATCGGCAACGGCATGGTCGTCGACCCGAAAGCGCTAGTGCAAGAGCTGAAAGGCCTTCACGATCGCGGAGTGACGACAGAGAATTTGCGCATTTCAAACCGTGCGCACGTCATTTTGCCTTACCACATCAAGCAAGACGAAGTGGAAGAAGCGCGCCGTGGCGCCAACAAAATCGGCACGACTGGAAAAGGCATCGGGCCTGCATATATGGACAAAGCGGCACGCGTCGGGATCCGTATTGCAGATTTGCTGGACCATGTCGTATTCGAAGAAAAACTGCGCATGAACTTGAAAGAGAAAAACCGCATGTTCGAGAAATTCTATGAAACAGAAGGCTTTACGGTCGAGGAAATCATGGAAGAGTATTATCAATACGGGCAGGAAATTGCCCAATACGTGACCGATACTTCGAAAGTGCTAAACGATGCATTCGATGCCGGCCGCCGCGTGCTATTCGAAGGCGCACAAGGCGTCATGCTCGATATCGACCAAGGTACTTACCCATTTGTCACATCGTCCAACCCAGTAGCGGGCGGCGTTACGATTGGTGCTGGCGTAGGCCCGACGAATATTTCACACGTCATCGGCGTCTGCAAAGCATACACATCCCGTGTTGGTGACGGACCATTCCCAACTGAACTATTCGACGACATCGGCGACAAGATTCGCACAGTCGGTAAAGAATTCGGTACAACAACAGGCCGTCCGCGCCGCATCGGCTGGTTCGACAGCGTCGTCGTTCGCCATGCACGTCGTGTCAGCGGATTGACGGATTTGACCGTCAACTCGATCGATGTCTTGACAGGCCTCGATACGGTGAAAATCTGTACGGCTTACCGCTATCAAGGCGAGCTGATCACAGAATACCCAGCGAACTTGCGCATGCTCGCAGACTGCGAACCGGTCTATGAAGAAATGCCAGGCTGGTCTGAAGACGTTACATCGTGCAAATCATTGGATGAATTGCCGGACAACGCGCGCCATTATTTGGAGCGCATCTCGCAATTGACTGGCGTCCAGATCTCGATTTTCTCTGTCGGGCCAGACCGCAACCAGACAAACATCGTCAAAAGCGTTTGGCGTTAATCGAATACCTACAAGCCACTGCCTTTAAGCGCAGTGGCTTTTTTATTTGGCTACAATTTCGCCATAAATGAAACAACCGTCCAAAGTCCATATATGAAGTTTGTGACAACAAAATCACAAGGAACAGCCATGAAATGGAAAACAAGGACAGAAATCATAATTTTTTTGCCTCTATTTGAAGAATTAAAGAAAATCATGACATTAAATGGATAATACTGTATGGTACATAACATATTGGTAACAATGAGTTTATCAGGTGAGCTATTGAAAACAGATGTGATAGAGTGGGGAAGTTAAAAAACCTCCTCACGGAAAGATGAAAGGAGCCCGACCCGCAACATGAACGCGAAACACTCAAACAAAGACAAATTGAACCTGCGCAAATGGAAAATCGGAACAGTCCTTGTGCTTGCAGCCAGTGCATTCGGCGCCAACACGATTTTTGCCGAACCGAATGAGTCGCAAAACCTGGAGCCCGTTTATCATATCTATCACAACGCTAGCTATCTCGGAGCCGTCTCAGACGATGCGCCGATCGATGACTTAATTGATGAAAAACTGAAGACGACCGCAAGCGATTACGATGATTTGCGTCTCGCACCGAGTGAGGACCTAACCGTTCGCACTGAACAAGCCGTAGCCTCGAATCCGGCAGACGACGAAACGATCATCAGCCAGCTAGACGAGCAATTGGCCATCCAGGCAGAGGCCTTCGCCTTGCGAGTCGACAATGAATCAGAAGTCTATGTAAAAGATCGTGAAGCCTACGAAGAAACCATTCAGCTCATTAAAGAAACAGCTGTAACCGAAAAGGAGCTCGAGCAATTCGAGCAGCAGCAAAACGAAACGGATTTGCCTGAGCTCAAAGCAGGCGAATCGCGCATCACGGACATTTCCTTTTCGCAGCCGGTCAATGGCTTGTCCAAACAAATCGATCCGAAACAAGTGATGGCGCCCAAACAAGTGATGGCGCCCAAACAAGCCGCAGAGCACGTAACCGATGAGCTCGGGGTGGATGTGCTCGTCAGTAAAGCCGAAAAAGCATTGAAGAACATGCCTTACGAAACGGTCAAAAAAGACAGCAAGGATATCTATATCGGCGAAATGGAAGTCAGCCAAAAAGGCAAGCGCGGCGAAAAAGCGGTCAGTTACGCCGTACGCGAAGTCAACGGTGAGCGCGTCGGCCGCTCCGAGACACGCGAGAAAATCCTGGAAGAGCCAGCCGACAAAATCATCCTAGAAGGCGAGAAGGAACTGCCGGGCGTCGGCACAGGCGAATTCACCTGGCCGGCAGACGGCGGCTACGTGTCGAGCAAAAAAGGGCAGCGCTGGGGCCGTGCCCATAAAGGCATCGACATCGCACAGCCCGATACATTCGATATCGTCTCCGCTGACCACGGCACGGTCACCAAAGCAGGGGCAGCCGGCACATTCGGCAACCGCGTCGTCGTTGACCATAAGAACGGCTATGAGACGATCTATGCGCATCTCTCGTCGATTGACGTCCAAGTGGGCGACAAAGTATCCCCGCATACGAAACTCGGCGATATGGGGACGACAGGACGCTCTACAGGCATCCACCTGCATTTCGAGTTATCCTACGAAGGCCAGGACCGTGACCCTTTGGATTATGTGAAAAAATAAACGATCAACAAGCTGCCAGCGTGCTGGGAGCTTGTTTTGTATTTTAATATATAGATAGCTTACAGATAATGCTTCTAGTGTTGTAAAACATTCGATCAAGTGAGTAAAATAGCTTGCGCTATCAGACTTCGTTGCAGGGGGCTGCTTGCCGTGGGGCGGGTGTTGAGCCAACGTGCCGCAAAATGCGCGGCACGTTTGTCTCGCCAGCCCGCGCGGTCCCACAGGCGTCAGCCCCCTTCCACTCCGTCTCTAGTTTTAGAGGGGAAGACAACTTCTTCTGTCCACTCGACAAAAAATGAGGAGATGCTCCATGTCTGGTAGCTCATATCGTTTGGATCAAAGAGAGTGTGATTTTCAGTTCAAACAGCTATTTGTCAGATGTCACATCTCAGGAAGCGATTCCCCAACTAGCCGGCAACTAGGTAAAGAAGCAAATCTACTTGAACACACCTCAATCAATGAAATCTTTAAGCCGCCAAGCGTAAAAGGGTGAGCCGACGCCGTAAGACAGGTGCTCTTCCTGGCTTACGGCGAGAGGCCAACCCAAAGCAAGGCGGCGACTATTGAGAAGAAGCTTAAATAGAAGATCGGAACAAGTAGACAAGAAACTTCTTGCTATCTTTTTCTATACTTATCCCGGGAAGCGATTCCCCAACTAGCCGGCAACTAGGTAAAGAAGCAAATCTGCTTGAACACACCTCAATCAATGAAATCTTCAAGCCGCCCAGCGTAAAAGGGTGAGCCGATGCCGTAAGACAGGTGCTCTTCCTGGCTTACGGCAAGAGGCCAACCCAAAGCAAGGCGGCGACTACTAAGCTGAAGTACCAATAGAATGCAAAAATAGTTTCCACAAGCAAACCCTTACCAGGCATTTACGCCTCTAGAACCCGCACATCGCTGAGCCCCGCTGTGACCACCCAAAGGTGCGAAATGCTTGAAATAATGATAAAGTAAAGGGTAGCAAAGAATGTCAAAACGGCTAGGTACATGTGAAATAATTGGGATGCAGAGGGGGAGAAGATAGATGAACAAAACAATATTAGTTGTGGATGATGAGAAGCCAATTGCGGATATTTTGCAATTTAATTTGAAAAAAGAAGGCTTTAATGTGGTAGTGGCTTACGACGGCGATGAGGCCATCAAAGTGGCAGAAGAAATTCAGCCGGACTTGATGCTGCTTGATATCATGCTGCCAAACCGCGACGGCATGGAAGTATGCCGCGAAGTGCGGAAGAAGTTCGATTTTCCGATCATCATGCTGACGGCGAAAGACTCAGAGATCGACAAAGTACTCGGACTGGAGCTCGGAGCGGATGATTACGTCACGAAGCCTTTCTCAACGCGTGAATTGATTGCGCGGGTCAAAGCGAATTTGCGCCGCCAGAACGTTGTGCCGGCAGAAGAGGAAGGCATTGGCTCAAACGATATTCAAGTCGGGTCGCTGACGATTCAACCGGATGCCTATTTGGTGTTGAAGCGTGAAGAGACAATCGAATTGACGCACCGGGAGTTCGAGCTGTTGCATTATTTGGCGAAGCATATTGGCCAAGTAATGACGCGCGAGCATTTGCTGCAGACGGTGTGGGGCTATGATTATTTCGGTGACGTGCGGACAGTGGATGTCACCATTCGCCGCTTGCGTGAAAAAATTGAAGACAATCCGAGTCACCCAGCGTGGATCGTGACGCGTCGCGGCGTCGGCTACTACCTGCGGAACCCTGAACAGGAGTAGGCTGAATGCTGAAAACCAGTTTTTTTAAGTCGATTCATGTGAAATTTGTCTTGATCTATATTTTGCTGATCCTATTAGCGATGCAGATCATCGGCCTTTATTTTTCCGAGCAGCTCGAAGAAACACTGCGCAATAATTTCAATGATTCCGTTAGAGACCGGATGGAAATCATCGAGTTTAGCGTACGCGAAGAGATGATTCGCAACCGGACGGAGGAGGACCTGACCATTGAGCAGAGCCTCCGTTCGGTATTGACGAATTTCGATTCGGGCGACATCAATGAAATCCGCGTGGTTGATAACCGCTACCGGATTTTGGGCACGTCTCTGGGCGAGAACCAATCGCTCGTCGGCCAACGTTCGACAGACGACCAGATTCGCCGGTCCATTATCGGAGAGACCCTGCTAGAGCAAACCTATGTAGATGGCAGCCTTGAAGAGCGGGTATGGGTGAGAACCTTGCCAATTACAGCGGTCGGTGGTGAAATGCTCGGTACGCTGTACGTCAAAGCGGAAGTTGAGAATGTCTATGACCAAATGGACACCATCAACTCGATTTTGGCTGGCGGTACTGCCATTGCACTTGTTATTACGGCGGTGCTCGGCATATTGGTTGCACAGACGATTTCACGGCCAATTGCCGATATGCGCAGGCAAGCACAAGCGATGGCGAAAGGTAATTTTTCGCGCAAAGTACGTGTTTACAGTGAAGATGAAATTGGCCAGTTGGCCCGGGCGTTCAATCATTTGACGAACCGGCTGCAGGAATCACAGCAGTCGACAGAAAGCGAACGGCGCAAACTCGCATCGGTGCTTGCCAATATGACAGATGGCGTTCTGTCGACCGATCGCAGAGGGCGCATTATCCTGATCAATGAGCCCGCCTTGCAGTTATTGAATGTTTCACGTGAAACGGTCATTAACCGGCCGGTGACGACAGTGCTTGGTTTGGATGAAGCGTATACGTTCGAAGATTTGATCGATATGCGCGATGCGATCACGCTCGATATCAGCTCGCATGATCAGGCGACGCTTTTGCGCACGACGTTCTCGGTCATTCAAAAAGAGACCGGTTTTGTTAACGGTTTGATCGCTGTGTTGCACGATAATACAGAACAAGAGAAAATCGACATCGAGCGCCGCGAGTTCGTGGCGAACGTCTCGCATGAATTGCGGACACCGCTTACAACAATGCGCAGTTATTTGGAGGCGCTCGCTGACGGCGCTTGGCAAGATCCGGATCTCGCACCGAATTTCCTCAACGTCACGCAAACCGAAACCGAGCGAATGATTCGTCTCGTCAACGATTTGCTGAAACTGTCGAAGATGGATTCGAGCGAAGCGGACTTGAGCCGCGAAATGGTCGAATTCGGTGTATTTTTCAACCGCATCATCGACCGTTTTGAGATGTCGAAATCACAAAATGTATCGTTTGAACGAAAAGTGCCGAAATCACAGTATTTTGTGGAAATCGATACCGATAAATTGACGCAAGTCATCGATAATATTATTTCCAATGCCTTGAAATATTCTCCGGAAGGCGGCAAAGTCCGCTTTTCAGTCCGCGAGAAAGAAGGGGAATTGCTCGTGTCGATCAGCGATGAAGGAATGGGCATTCCGAAAGAAAACGTCGAGCGTATTTTCGACCGCTTCTACCGCGTGGACCGTGCGCGTTCGCGTGCAATGGGCGGGACAGGCCTTGGCCTGGCGATTTCAAAAGAAATGATCAATGCACACGGTGGGAAAATCTGGGCGGAAAGCCGTTACGGCAAAGGAACTTCGATTTATTTCACCTTGCCATATGAAATTGATGATGGAGGTGAATGGGATTGAAGTATTTGGAGCATGTAAAATCTGTTGCCTTATTCGTCCTGATTATGCTCAGCCTCGCACTGACATTCACCATTTGGACCTTCACCCCATCGCTTCAGGAGATTGAAACGCCGACACAAGTGGATGTAGCCATTGGCGACAATCGAACGGCCGATGAAGTGGTGCGCCCTGTGAAAGTGTTGTATCACCACGAAGAAGAAGTAACCGGTACATCCTCCCAGGCCGACATTGAAGCGATGCTGGAAACCATCCAGCGATGGGAGATTTCCGATGTCCAATTGTTTGAAGAAGAAGCAGGAACGGATGCCCTTAAGCAGTATTTGCAAGAACCTGGGCGCACCGTGCTGTATTATCCGGGTGCTGTGCCGTTTCCTGTATTCGATGTCATTATGGACATTACCGATAATAATTTGCCGGAATCGACATTCAACCGCGTTGTTGTGGAATGGGGCACCGAGGAAAATCCTGAGTCCACGATGTACTTTATCAATACCGGTTCCGGCCGGATTTATGAAGCACAAGTATCGGATGCTGAGTTGATTGAGTTCCGCGGGGATTATGTGCAACAGTCAAAAGAATATGCCCGTTACGTAACGGATTCACGAATTGGCCGACTGCCGGTGTATGTGCCAGAAAATCCGTTAGAGAAGACCAGCTTTGATTATTTGCTGGACGAGACATCACCTGCTACATTCGCCGATGCCATTATGGACAACCCGACGGCGGAGTTTGCGGGAGATTTGCAGAGCGAAGAATTTACGGATGATTCGGGGGCCATTATGCGTGAGTTGAATGGCCAAAAAAGCATCAATTACGTACAGCCAAAAGCCGAAACGTCTGATCCCGCCATTCCATCCGACCTCGTGTATAATTCGATTAACTTTGTGAATGAACATGGTGGATGGACCGACCAATATGTGTATTTCGGCATGAAATCGGTCAATCAACAAATCAGTTATCAATTGTTCTTCGAGGGCGCACCGGTCTTTAGCAATACGACGGCTGTCAGCCTTGATGTAGAATGGGGCATTGATGATGGCATCGAGCAGGCATTCCGCTATAGCCGCCCGACCTATTTGCTCGATTCGGTCGTAGAAACCCGCACCATCGAAATGGCGTCTGGCGAAGCGGTTCTGGAGGCTGTGTCGCGCCTCGATATAGACCTTGAGACGGTTGAGGCCGTGATGATCGGCTACGAGCTGACACGCAGCGAAGACGAGCAATTGATTGAATTGATCACGTTCCAACCGGCTTGGTATTATAAAGCAAATGGCAAATGGACACGGCTATCTGACGAATCAGTAGGAGGCGTGAGGCTTGGATTGGAGTAAAACAAAAACAATTTTCATTATTGTCTTTTCTATTCTCAATGTCTTTTTGTACTCACTTTATATCGATCGCTATACGGAAGCAGAACAGATTCAGCCGCTTCCCGAATCGACCATCGATGAAAAATTGAGAGGCGACAATATCACGTATTCGGCCTTGCCAGAGTCATCTGAGGACAAGCCTTACGTGCGCGGAGAATCGAAGGCGTTTACCGAAACAGCAGTGGATATCGACGGTGTCGTCAATGTGCTCGATGGCCGAATGCTGCAAATCACTTACGATGAGCCGATTGAGCTCGATGGCGACAAAGAAGATGCGCTTGTGGCATTCATCGAAGAGGAAGTACCGGAAAGCTCAGAATACTCGCTATGGCAAATTGATGAAGATCAAAACCATGCGGTGTTTTTCCAGAAGATTTCAGGCGTTCCACTGTTCCACAGCAAAGGCGGCCAATTGACCGTCTTTTGGAACGAAGACGATGAAGTGATCGGCTTTGAGCAAACTCTATTCGACAACATCATCGAAAATGAAGAACAGAAGAAATTGATTTCGCCATTGGAATCGATTCATACGCTTTACCAAAAGAGTCTGTTGAAAACGAACAGCCGCATTACGGAAGCTGAACTAGGCTATTCAACTCATGTACAAGTATCCGAGAACCGGCAAATGTTCGTTCCAACCTGGCGCATCCGGGTCAAAGATTCCGAAGGCGTGGAAACAGATCTTTACGTTAATGCCATCAAGGATGGGGTTATTGAATTGAACAAACAGAACGAGGAAACAGCAGAGTAAGGAGATTTTAACTATGCGCTTTAGTGTATTGGCCAGCGGTTCGACTGGCAATGCCATCTATATAGAAAACGACGAGCATGCATTTTTAGTGGACGCAGGGCTCAGCGGCAAGAAATTGGAGTTGCTGTTCGCCTCTATCGGCCGCGATATGGGCAAGCTCGACGGCATTCTGGTCACCCATGAGCATAGCGATCATATTAAAGGGCTTGGCATCGCCGCCCGCCGGCATAAAGTGCCCATTTACGCCAATGCCAAAACGTGGACGGCGATGGACGGGCTCGTCGGCGCGATTCCCATCGAGCAGCGTTTCCATTTTGATATGGAGACGACGAAATCATTCGGCGGCCTCGACATCGAATCGTTTGGCGTGTCGCATGATGCGGCGGACCCGATGTTCTACGTGTTTCACGAGAACGGCCGCAAGCTCGCACTGATTACCGATACGGGCTATGTCAGTGACCGTATGAAGGGCATCATCGGCGCATCCGATGCGTATGTGTTTGAGAGCAACCACGACATCGGCATGTTGCAGATGGGGCGTTACCCGTGGTCGGTCAAACGACGCATCTTGAGCGATGTAGGGCACGTGTCGAATGAAGATGCGGCAGTGGCGATGTCAGAAGTACTGGCAGAAAAGCCGACGCGTATTTATTTGTCACATTTAAGTAAAGATAACAACATGAAAGACCTTGCGCGCATGAGCGTCGAGCAGACCTTGCAGACGAAAGGCATCTTCGTCGGCGATTATGTCGATTTGTTTGATACGTCTCCGACTGAGGCGACGCCTTTAGTTGTGGTGTGAATAGAGGTAAGAGGAGAGACTGTTCTAGAAGCCTGAGAAATGGCTTGTAGGGCAGTTTTTTTGGTTTTTAGAGCCGCTGATGTCCGTGAAAGTGGACGTTTTCGGGCCCACAGGATGTGGGTCATGCAGCTACCGCAGTCTCGTATTTAGCCGCTGATGCTCATTGCGGCGGACGCTTTCCGCGGGCACGGCTTCAGCCGCTTCCCTCGCTGTGCTCAGTCCAGGGTCTTCAGCTCGCGCTGTTCCCGCAGGAGTCGCCGCCTCCATTCCCATCAGCTAGAGTGAGGGAAAATAAAAGATATTTGTTTTTATAAAACTTACTCAAAGTCGGAATCCATTTTGAAAAAGCATAGCAATTGTGGTGCCAGCTGCCTGGGGCATCGGGTAACTATGTTGCTCCCACATCTGCGATGCAGATGCGTCGCAAATAAATGGGCTTAGCGTGACTTCGCCCATTTATTCGCCGCCTCCATTCCCATCAGCTAGAGTGAGGATGCAATACTATAGATTGGTTCTATAAGCTTGGTCAAAAGATCTCTATGCCGAAAAAGCACAGTGATTGGGGTAAAAGTTACCGGAGCGAATCGGGTAACTGCATTGATCAACTTTCGGGATACTCAAGTATGGCAGAAAAAATTTGCTCCCACATCTGCGATGCAGATGCGTCGCAAATAAATGGGCTTAGTGTGACTTCGCCCATTTATTTGCCGCTTACATTCCCATCAGCTAGGGTGAAATGAATATAAAGAAAGCGGTCAGGTTATTGTTGCTGACGTTGCGATGCTTCCCAATCATCCAACTAAAAAGTGTACAAAGTAAGTTGGATAGAAGCTTCCTGATGGGCTTAGGCGGGGAGGATTGCTTGCATTTTGACGGGTACATCTTATGATAAAAAGAGAAGCATAAGAGAGGATGGAGGCTATGGGTTATTACAATCAAACGCCGAATGGCCGGCAGCCGAAGCCGAGCCGTGCGGGTAGTTTTTTTGCAGGGGTGTTCGGCGTGATGGTCGGGGCGCTGTTGATGTGGGGATTGTTTTCACAAGCACCGGGTTTATTGCCGGGGACGGATTCAGCGGATTCCGGCACCCAGATCCAGCAGCAAAGCCGTGAACAGCAAGGCGCGTCGCTTGATATTACGACCGATGTGACGAAAGCAGTCGACGAAGCGTCAGATGCGGTCGTTGGCGTGTCAAATCTCCAGACGGGCGGGGATTTCTTCTCGCAAAGCCAGGAGCAGGCAGTGGGCACGGGTTCTGGCGTCATTTATAAAAGTGAAGGCGATACGGCTTATGTCGTGACTAATTATCACGTGGTCGAAGGTGCTAACAGTATCGAAGTGACTTTGGCCGATGGTGCGAAAGTCGAGGCACAAGTAGTCGGCAGTGATATTTGGACTGATCTCGCGGTTCTTGAAATGAGCAATGATAAAGTGCAGGACGTCGTGGAACTGGGCGATTCGGATGCGTTAAAGCGTGGCGAAGCGGTGATCGCGATCGGCAACCCGCTCGGACTTGAGTTTTCCGGTTCTGTGACGAGTGGTGTCGTATCAGGAACCGACCGGGCAGTTCCGGTCGATTTGGATGGTGACGGAACACAAGACTGGCAGGCAGAAGTTTTGCAGACAGATGCGGCGATCAACCCCGGCAACAGTGGCGGCGCGCTCGTCAATTTAGCAGGGCAATTGATTGGCATCAATTCCATGAAAATCGCCACTTCACAAGTCGAAGGCATCGGTTTCTCGATTCCGATCAACTCGGCATTGCCAGTCATCAATCAGCTCGAAGCAACGGGTGAAATGGTGCGACCGGCGATGGGCATTACCTTAATCGATTTGGCGCAAGTACCAAGCGCCTACCGAGCAGATACATTGAATTTACCGGAAGATATCACATCTGGTGTCGTCGTCAGTTCGGTCGTATCGTCTTCGGCAGCGGATCAAGCAGGCATGCGCCAATACGACGTCATCGTTGAGATGGATGGAGAAGAAATTGGCGATATCATCGAATTGCGCAAGCATCTATACAACGAAAAGCAAATTGGGGATATCCTACAAGTAAAGGCATATCGAAACGGTGAATTGCTCGAATTTGAGCTTGAACTAACCGACAATTCCACCTTATAAGATCCAGCAGTTCCAGAAGGTGTTTTATGCACCGACTGGAACTGCTTTTTTACGTGATTGAAATTGAGAGGAAGAAGCAAAAACGAGCTGAATATTATGCACTTTGCAGCTCAGATTTTGGGCTGGCAAAGCCTAATTGTTCGGAAAAAGACCATGTGGATAACTTTTTTGTTAAATTTCGATTATTAACAATCCACAGGCAACAAAAGCTTCGCTATCCGTAGTGTTTTATATCTGTTAAAATGGATTGTGGATAAAAGGGAACGAAATGTGCATAACTGTGTTGAATATTCGGAAATCGAAAGGAGGCGTAAAAATGGAGCTATTTTGCTGCCAAACGCATGTGGGACAAGGGCTAGACGAATTTGTCGCCAAAACAGAAAGCTATCCTATACTGACTGAATTATCAGATAGCGAAAAGTTATCCACAAAGTGCAATTACTGCGAAGAGCAGGCATTGTATCTTGTGGCGAGTAAATAAAATTCTACAAGATGTAGAATTGCCTGTGGATATGTGCATAAAGTCTGTGGGCAACTTGTTTGTAAATTTCATGTAAAGGGGGATAAGTTGTGAACATTTCCATTGTGACCGTCGGAAAACTGAAAGAGAAATACTTGAAAGCGGGCATTGCAGAATATGCAAAACGCTTAGGGGCTTATGCAAAAATCACGGAGGTAGAAGTCGCGGACGAAAAAGCGCCGGAGCAATTGAGCGAAGCGGATATGGAAATCGTCAAAAAGAAAGAAGGCGAGCGCATACTCGCCAAAATCCCACAAGACGCCTACGTCATCGCCCTCGCGATTGACGGCAAAATGAAGACTTCCGAGCAGCTCGCCAAAGACATGGAATCGCTCATGACCTATGGCCGCAGCAAAGTCGTCTTCGTCATCGGGGGCTCTCTTGGTCTGCACGATGAAGTCTTGAAGCGTGCGGATGAGAAATTGTCGTTCTCGAAAATGACGTTTCCGCATCAATTGATGAAGTTGATCTTGCTGGAGCAGGTGTATCGTGGTTTTCGGATTATGAAGGGGGAGCCTTACCATAAGTAAGTGAGGTAAAAGAGCACCAATCTAAATTAAATAGATTGGTGCTCTTTTTGGTATTGAATATAGTAATCATTAAAAGAACAATCAGGTAGTTTTCTACCTTTAAGTTTCATATTTGCCCAAATTTGTTCAGCATCGGCTAATGACAATTCGGAATCCTCTACTAATTCACATAAAATTATACCAGTAGTTTTTATAATAATATTTTCTTTTTCGCATACTTTGGATATATCTGATAGGTTATTACTTCCAATATATTGTCCTGAGTAAAATTTTGCGTAAGCAATACAAGCAGCTTCGCCTGAACCCATTACTTCGCTTAAATTTTCAAAATAAGTAATTTGTTCAAGGTTAGTAATATCTAAATCTGTAAGAATAAAATTCTCTTCATAAACTAAAAAACGTTTATAAAGATGTGGAACTTTGGGATTTTTTAATTCATCAAGGACAGCTTCTAATACAATATTTTCAAAAGCTGAATATTTATTCACTAAAATCTCAAGCTTATTAATCCATAAAAAGGCACTTAATGCATCTGTATCCCAAATAATACTACTCATCGGAATTTTCCTCCTCTAATTCATAGGGAGTATTAATTATTCCTAGAGAGTTAACATTTTCTAAAAGTTCGTTATATTTTTTTTCTGTTATTTTTTCTTCATTGTATAGTTTTTCAACTAAAACTTTATAATCTGAAAATAAACGAGTTTCTTGACTTGATTTATAAAGATCAGGTTGATAGCCATAACGATTTGCAGTAGCTCGAATTTTTATTGAATAAAAATGTTGTGCTAATTCAGGAGAAATTAAGTTTAAATCTCTTAATCTACGAACCAATGCCGCATGGCTTACTTTGAAAATATTTCCAAGATGAAGTAATACACTAATGTCTATTTGTCCATTAGTATCTTTTAGTACCTCTGATAAAATCGTTTTTATTCCATTTTCAGGCATTAAAAAATACGTTGCAAATAAGTCCGCACTTAACTCGGACTCATTAGTGGGATCAAATTTTGCAGCATTACAAATTTGAGTTGTTAAGTCTTTGTCATATTTAAAATGATAAAATTCATGAGCTTTAGTGAAATTTTGGTGGCCCTTGGTTTTATTCGTGTTAATGATAATCATATACTCATCTTCGTATTTCATAAAAATGCCTGAAATGTCGTCACTTAACGGCTTTTCAAGCAAATGAATATTATTTCTGTCATACAAAGCATTTAAATCAATTGATTGTAATTCGCTGAAATGATTTGCTGTACGTTCAAAATCAGCTAAATTTTCGATTTTATCATTTAAATCCATAATGAGTCTTGAGCACCTACCTTTAAAGAGTTTTTAACTTATTAAATGTTACAAGCAACTTTTTGGCATTCATAATTACTTCTAGATCAAAATCATTGATTTCCTCATTCGCTCGAAATGCTAAAGACACGGGATTAATTTTATTGTATTCACTTTCATTTAATAAATCTGTGATTTTACAGTCATAAATTCCTGCGAATTTTTGCAATAATGAAGTGCTAACTGTTCTATGACCGTTTTCATAAAAGGAAACTTGTTCTCGTTTTAGGCCTAGTAAAGTTGCGACCTGTTGTTGCGTCAAATTCATTGCTTCACGTTTACGTTTTAAATTATGACCAATTAATTCATTGGTAATCATTTTAAATGCCCCCTATTGATTGGAAATTTGGTTGCTAAATTCATGGAGCAAAATTCCCTAAGGAAAGTGTAACACATTATTTTGAAAATGTGTAACAAATGAGTTACGCTTTATCAATATTTTGTTACATCCATAAAATGGATGTAATCATATTTAAAATACATATTATATCACTGAAAGAAATTTAAAAATACAGGAAAAAATTAAGTTCTGAAAAATAAGAAGAACTACAAATGTATCAGTATTATACTGGAGATAGAGTTAGGACGTGCTTTTTAAATCTACTAAATTATTCTTTAATATCACATTTATAATTTCTTGTGAAAATGTTTATATCTGTATCTGAAGAAGGGAGAGAAGCAGATGACAAGAAAGCAGCCAATATTTAGTTCGTTTTTTGGGAAGAGAGAGGTACCGATTTATAAAGGACCGTTCATTCTAGAGGTGGAAGGGTCAACGATCTCGGCGGATGGAGAAATACGCATGTTATTCGGGCACACTAATTTCATTCAGTTGGAAGGGTCCATAGCAAGTCAACAGACAGAATTAGTTGATTTTATCAATAATAAGAATAAGGGAACCACTTTAAGAACTGAGACTAACTTAACCGCGCAGACAGGACATGTAGGTGGAGTATTTAACCTTTGGGAACAACATTCCACCATTAGTGCAACTCCAAACTTTATATCATCATTTTCAGAACCGCTCATGATAGATTGTTTGCAATTACATGTCTCTAACTTCATTGAACTGCGTGGAGGATCTGTAGTAGATTATGGGAGCCTAAGAACTTTCGCACATATGACCATAACAATTGAAGAGTGGGAGTTAACTATCCAACGAGGATATGACATAGAATCAAAGAAAATAGTGAAAAATTCAGAAGATGAATGGGATTATGCCTTAACGCATATTATTGAAATTAGAAAATCCAATAATATACTCTTTTTGAAGGAAGACGCAGAGTCCATTATTGAAACCCTTCGATTAGGATTTAGTTTATGTGCAGGGAGGAGGGTCGGCTTTCCAATCCTTATTGGTTATAAAGAGGGTGAGAAGGTAGCAGAGGAATATAAGCGGATTTTTATGGACAGATACGAGAAGAAACCAAATTGGGTAAGAGACCAACATGGTTTACTGTATGAACTTCTTCCAAAGCTACACAAGACTATAAAGGACCAATACATTCACACTGCGTTGGCGAGAAGTATTCACTGGCTTTGCGAAGCTAACCAAACTTCATTTGTAGGTCAGCCCGCAATTCCAGCACAAGTTGGACTAGAAACTGTTTGGTGGCTTATTCTTACACAGCTTCCTAAAAGTCCGATGACTGAAGAGGAATTCAAAAAAAAGAAAACAAAAGCATATATGCGAATGAAAAAAATGGCCGAAGTAATTCAGCTAAATACAGATATACCTAATCTACCGTCGCTTCGTTTACAAGAAACAAATATAAGGGATTTCCCAACTCTCTTTACTCAATACCGCAATCACCTTACACACCCAACGCCAAATGCCGTGTTTGAAAAAATGAATGTAATGGATTCATATAACATAGGACGAACGGGAATTTTGTATCTAGAGCTCGGTCTTTTATACATTATAGGTTACAAAGGAAATTACTTGCACCATTCTGATCAAAAAGAATGGCAGACACAGCAGGTGCCATGGGCTTTCAAAACTTAAATTCAGATCATAAAAAATCTTGAAGTAAAGAGTTCTCTCTTTCATTTCACACCTTTTCCCTAAATAGTTCTTTTAAAAAAACGAAAAATATTTTAGACGATACTAACAATGAAGAGGTGTTAATACTTTGAAGTCAATTAAAAAAACAACTCAACTTGGAGACGGTGCTCTTCAAAATAACATTTCATCGCAAATAAATGAAGAAGCTTTAGCTCAGCAATATGCCCATTCCCCCCATTTCCTTACTATTAAAGCCAGACAAATTGAGCAATGGGCTAATAGTCAAATTGAGTCTCGTAGTCTTCTGCCAGTATTACTACGGAAATTGGTACATTCAACCGGCGGGAATCTCTCCCACGTCAATTTTCCGGGTTATGATAACGGGCAGAGGAAGGGTTCCGATGGTTTTGTAAAAGCTGGAGTCGCTACCCCATGGATTCCTGAAGGTGAGTCTTATTGGGAATTCGGAACTGATCAAAAGATAAATAGTAAGGCTGAAGCGGATTACAATGCACGATTAACTACTGTCGATCCTACTGTAAGGGCCAATAGCACTTTCGTATTTGTTACCCCTCGCAATTGGCCTGGTAACAAGACTTGGGAGACTCAAAAAAATGAGGAAAGTGACTGGAAAGCAGTTAGAGTTTTTGATGCAAGTGATCTCGAACAGTGGTTGGAGCAATCGATACCAGCACAAGTATGGTTCGCAGAACAGCTGGACTTACCCATAAGCGGCTATGAAACACTAGAAATGGTATGGGATCGGTGGTCAAATGCTAGCGATCCTCCTTTAACGACTGCTATTTTTACTTCTTCAATTGTTGCCAGTAGAGATTTATTTAAAGAATGGATTAACAATTCTCCTAGTAGACCTTTTGTTGTGGCCGCTGACTCAAAGGGGGAAGCACTTGCTTTTCTTTCTTGTTTGTTTGAAGAGGAAGAATTTCAACATCTAAAAGATGTGGCAACAATTTTTAGATCTCCTGAAGCGCTCCGTACTCTTGTTAAATCCACGGTACCTTTTATCCCAATTATTCATTCTGAGGATACTGAGCGCGAGATTTTAAATGCCCATCTTCGACTTCATTGTATTATTATTCGACCACGTAATGCAGTTGATGTGGAAGCTGATGTTAGGCTTGATATCCTCAACTATCCCTCTTTTAAGAATGCACTCATTTCCATGGGAGTCGAAGAAGAAGAAGTGCCTAGACTTGCAAGAGAGTCAGGACAATCACCTACAATTCTTCGTCGGCGTCTCTCTAAAAATGCGGCGATTAGAAAACCGATATGGGCTGGAGAGGATAAAGCAGCAAAAAATTTAATACCGATGGCGTTAATCGGTGCGTGGCAATCGGAGAAAGAAGCAGATCGTGAGGTTATTTCTAAAGTAGCAAATTGCAATTATGAGGAAATCGAAATCGAATTAGCTCGTTTTCTTAGATTTGATGACAGTCCAGTATGGTCTGTCGGTCGCTTTAGAGGTGTAGTTTCAAAAATAGATGTACTTTTTGCGGTTGAGAGATTGGTAACGGCAAAGGACTTAGAACAATTTTTTTCAGCAGCAGAATATGTACTCTCAGAATCTGATCCGGCACTTGAATTACCAGAAAAAGATAGATGGGCTGCTGCTCTTTATGACAAGACACGTAATCACTCTGATGCTTTACGCAAAGGTATTTGCGAGACCCTAGTTATTTTGGCGGTTTATGGAAGTGATTTGTTTTATAGCCGTCTAGGTGTTGAAGTTGAAAGTCGAGTTGCAATACTAGTAAGGAAACTTTTAACACCATTAACACTTGAGAAATTGATTTCTCACGAACGAGATCTTCCTCTATTCGCTGAAGCTGCTCCAAGTGAATTTTTAAAGATTATTAGAAATGACTTGCGTTACGAAAATCCTATTGTGTTGAATCTCCTTAAACCAGTAGACAATAGTTTGTTTGGAAGAACACCGTCCCGCACTGGACTTCTTTGGGGACTGGAATATCTAGCTTGGAAGCCTCAAAACCTGTTGCAAGTATCATTAATTCTGGCACGCCTATCTCAATCGAAAATCGACGACAATTGGGTTAATACACCCGAGACAAGTCTTAAAGCTATTTTCAGATCCTGGATGCCACAAACAGGAGCCACCCTAGAACAGCGATGTAAGGTGTTGGAGAAACTAACTGAGCGCTATCCAGATATCAGTTGGGATATTGCCATCGATCAGATTAAACCTGGTTCTGAAATTGGACATTATAGTCACAGACCTCATTGGCGTAACGAAGCATCAGGAGCTGGACAGGTTGTAACATATAGAGAGTATTTCGAATTCAAACGGTATGCACTAGATTTACTAATTAATTGGCCAGCTCATGATGAAGAAACACTGAGCGACTTAGTTAAATATTTGCAAAGCATGCTCGAGGAAGATCAAAACAGAATTTGGGATTTAATCGATCAATGGTCTAAGGATGCTACTGAAGTCTCTAAAGCATTGTTACGCGAGCGTATTCGGCAATTTGCTTTTATTCGAGAAAGCAATCATCAAGAGCTTAAGGAGGTAACTCATAATCGTGCTCGTATAGCTTATGATAACCTCCGAATTCAAAATCCAATAGTCAATTATAGTTGGCTGTTCACTGAACAATGGGTAAATGAGTCACCTGAGGAAATAGAAGATAATCATTTTGATTTTCAACAATATGAGGCGAGAATCGATAGTCTACGGATGAAAGCGGTAATCGAAATATGGAATGATTTTAGTTTTGAGGGAATTAAAGAATTAATGGATGGTAGTAATGCTCCTGAAGTAATTGGTCGTTATATAACGTTATGTATTCCTGAATTTAAGCAAAGAGTAGATTTTATTGAACAATGTCTATCAATTAATGACGAGCTTAAAAGCAAGACAGAACAGTGTTTAAAAGGATTTATTTATTCTATTGAGGAAGATTTACGTATAGAAATCTTAAAAGCAACAGCTAAGGATTTGACTGATGAAGCGCGAAAAAAATTATTTATATGTGCACCATTTAACGAATCTACTTGGAGACTTATTGAAGACGATAACAAAGAAATTTATAGATTTTATTGGCAAACGGTACTTCCATTCGGAGGTTCTTATACTTCAGCTGAGCTCATTAAATTAGTTGATTGTTTGTTAGAGGCTCAGCGCCCTCGGGCTGCGTTTCATGCTGCACAAAGGTACCTTGACAGTCTGGAGACATCTCGACTGAAGTTGCTACTACACGATGTTGCCACAGTTGATGCCGAACCGTTAAATGATTTCAAACTTGAAAAACACCAAATTTCAAAAGCATTTGAAGTACTTAGTAAAAGCGTGGAAATTACTCAGAATGAAATAGCGAAACTTGAGTTTCTATTTATAGAGATATTGTATAAAAGTAAGCATGGAATACCTAATCTTGAAGCTCAAGTTATTGAATCTCCACTTTTATTTGTTCAAGCGGTTACTCTTGTTTACAACAGACAGGATAAGAGAGAGGACTTATTAGAGTGGAAGGTCGAAAACCCCGAGAAGCATTCAGCAGTAGCATATGCAGCCAACCTTTTACTAGAAAGTATTTCGAAAATTCCCGGTACAGATACTAAAGGAATGGTTGATGTAGCCATCCTTTCCAACTGGCTCTCAGAAGTCAGGAGATTGTGCGGAAAATATGGTCGTTTAGAAGCTGGGGATCGGTGCATAGGGAAACTTTTAGCTAAGGCACCAGTAGGTGTGAATGGCATATGGCCTTGTCCAGAAGTTTGTGAAGTAATGGAAGACATATCATCAACAGAAATTGCCCGAGGGTTCTTAATCGGGGTTCATAATTCTCAAGGATTTTATTGGGGAGGGGAAGGGGGAGAACGAGAGCGCAAACTTGCAGCGAAATATAATAAATGGACTGAAAGTTTGTTCTTTGAATACCCTTATGTGGGTACCGTTATAAAAGAAATTGCAGATTCTTATAACTGGGAAGCACAATGGCATGACTCCGAAGAAAAGATTGCGAAAAGATTGCAAGATCGACGACAGTGATTAGTATTTAAAGAATATACAGATATCTTGAAGAATACGAAACCTCGTTAGTTTTCTAGGGGGGAAGAAGCGTTTCTTATACATCATCTATCTAATAATGTATTCTGCAAAAGCAAAGTATAAATTTAGGTTTAATGCTTAAGGTTCTAAAAATATAT
The DNA here is from genome assembly GCF_001687625.2 of Planococcus maritimus. Classification (NCBI taxonomy): domain Bacteria; kingdom Bacillati; phylum Bacillota; class Bacilli; order Caryophanales; family Caryophanaceae; genus Planococcus; species Planococcus maritimus. The sequence goes on along the minus strand of NZ_CP016538.2, from coordinate 3,238,483 downwards.
AAGAGCGGCGGAGTAAAATGTCTTCTTCATTTACAAAAATTTCTAATTTATTGCGAAGTACAGCAGCTAATCCATATGAGGACTATCTAACTGAAATTATTGCACCGCTTTTTGAGCAGAAAAATATATTGATTAGTTTCTTCAAAGAATTTGCAAGTATCGATCTGATTGATATCCATGACATTAAAGTACACACTCAAAAAACATACACGAAGTTAATCACACATTCTACAGACAGCAGACCTGATATAGTTATCACCTTTAGGCAAGGTGGAATCCGTAAGCTGGTTTTTATTGAAAACAAGCTTAGTAGTGGAGAAGGACATTTACAATTGCAACGTTACCAAGAACACCTTCAGCAAAGCAAAAAAGCGGGCTTCTCTACACACCTTTTTTATATCACAAAATATTTCGATCCTAAGCAGATAGAAAAATCCTCTACTCCGTTCTGTCAGCTGCAGTGGTTTCAAGTATTCACTTGGCTTCAAAAAAACTATAAAGCTGATTTATACTGCAAACAAATTTTAAAGTATATGGAGGAGATAGAATTGAATAAATCAAGAACTTTTTTACCGCAAGATGTTTATTCTGTTCAGAACCTAGGAAAGACAATATCAATGTTAGACCAATGTTTGAATGGAAAAACAAGTCATGCTTTTATAAACTTTTTCGGCAAACCAAAACCCTGGGGAAACCGGGCAATTGAACTTCGCGATAACAATCGATATGTAATTAAGAATGATCAAAGTGATTGGAAATTTATCGGCTGTGGTTTCACATTTGAAGAAAGTGATTATCCGGAAGTTGCAGTTTTTATCGAAGTTCACGCAAATAGTGAATATAAAGCTGAGTTGATGAATGCTTTTGGAGAATTTGAAAAAACAAATTATGGTTGGATCTTCCAACGTCCAGAAGATCAAAATGACTGGTTCTTGCTTTATACAAGTAAATCACTTATTCAGTTCCTTGCCGAAAAAGATCATATTGAAGCTATAGAACAGTTTTTTATAGATAAATTAGCAGACTTAAATAAAATAAAAGCAAATTTGTCAGATTTAAAATGGATTGTAAATGAGCAAGAAAATCTATTGACTGATGAAGAGGTTGGAATTTAAAGAAGACTAGAAATGAAGCAATTTACCAATAATGTTTAAACTAAAAAATTTCGAATTATCTATTATTAAGTTATGATTATTGTGAACTTGCGGTGTCTTTGTTCGGCTTAAAATCGAATTAAGCAAGGACAGATTAGTTCTGTGAAGAGCTAGTAGACTTATTTAGTAACGCAATCTCGCAAAAGAGCTTAGTCATTTGACTAAGCTCTTTTGGTCTTAAAGTAGAATAAGACCTCATTTAGATACAGTACGGAGAACCGTATCATAAGTAAATGAGGTTTATAAAAAGAACCACCAAGAACGTTAGTTTTCAGCGTTTTAGGTGGTTTAATTATTATTTTTTATTGTTTTTCCCATTTACGTCCTTTTTCTTGTGTTGGTGGAAGTCGATCGCCCTTATCAATTTTAACTATTCGAGGTTTAACTACTTCACCACCTCTTGGACCGACTTCTTTGTATTTTCCTGGTGGTTGATTATCTGTACCGGGTCTTTTTAAATCACTCATTTATTGTCACCTCCTCATCTATAAAATACCATATTTTGTTATAATATAATTAGAAAGTACGTTAAATATTAGTGGAAATAAAGTTTATAATTCCATATTAAATTTTAGATAAGGAGAGATTAAATGATTAAAAGAAGTGTGTTTCCATTAACGACTTATTTAAATCAAAACGCTGTCTTCGATTTGTTAGCGGTAATTGAAGACGGATTTTCTCAAGTCAACAATTTGAATATTTCCAATACAGAAGGTAAAAGTACAAATAGTAATGTAGATGGTGAAGCAGGCTTTGGAATGTATGGAATAAAAACTAAAATAAAGGCTGCTATGGGTATAGAAAAAAGTACAACAGAAGAAAAAACTTCTAGTGAGGAAAGAGTTCATACTCCAACTTCTTTATTTGCAAAACTATTTTCATATCTAGAAGAAAATGATTTGATAATGGAAGTTAATGACACAAGTGATTTAGAGAAATTATCACATGGTAGTTTTGTTAGATTTGAAAGCAAATTAGAAAGAAATCCTTTAATTTCGCTTTTAGAATCTTTTGAGCAAATGATGGTGGTAGCAATGACATTTCAGTCGCCTCAGAAGAGCGGGAAAAAGAATAATGAGCAAGAAATATTGAAACAAATAAAAAGCATGAAAAATAGTTTAACAGAAAATGATAGTTTTGATTTAATCTGTACCATTAATAAGAATGAGAGCCTGAAAGCTGTTCTACCGGTGTATTTAAACTATTTTATTCACAAAAATACAAATGAAATTATTGATGGAAACTACACAGTCTTTGGAAAGGTAGTTAAGATTGTGTCTGATGATGCAGATGATATTAATTTATTTAGAAATACGGGATTTAAGTTATTTCAACAAGAAGCTCTTGATACAATGTTAGATTCTATGAATAATGGAACAGATGAACAATTAGAAATTCCAAATATTAATTCAAGAATATCTAGTCCTGCTATATTAGTAATTCCAATTGCAATTTATTCATAAATCTTTTTTTAAAACTCTCAAACTGTAGTGGGAGAAGAGCTTTATGAGTAAGCGAGATTTGGTGATTTAAAAATAATTTAAATGGGTGATTACTTTGATATATATACCTTCATTTAATATGCAAGAGAAAATGATTAATGAGAGTGGTGGTCTTTTTTTTCAAGAAATTTTTGATCAAACAGTTCCTTTTGTAGCTAAACTTCCGTCAAATATAATTAAAGCAATATATGAGGGATGTAATATTAAACTATATTTGAGTTTAGAGAGAATCGAGCCTAGTAATTCAAAACGGCTTACAGTTGGCATGGAAATAGCTGATGATAAAGAACATCCATTTATGATTTTTCATACAGTTAATAATACAGAAGAGCTTCAAGCCATTTATAAAGCATTCCAACAATTAGAGAATAAGCTATATCTTTTTGATGAATTAACAAGAAATGTACTATCTGGCAAACTTACTTTACTAGAAAAAAATAAAGAAATAGATAAAGAATTATTATTCTCTATTGAAACGAACTTTAATGTTAAAGAGAAAATAGAGACTGAGAATAGATTTATTACATATATGGAAGAATTATTTTCTGGCAATACAAAACTCCCTATCGAATTAATTATTGTTAAAACAAAATTTATTCCTAGCGGACCTACAAAAGTTATTGACCTTGATGTAGGAGAAACTATCTTGTCTCAATCGGATGAAGGACAAGGCTTAGAATTATCTATTCATTCATTGTTAAATTCGTATTATCATGAAACTTGTCATCATTCTCCTCAAATTATAAAAAAAGATAAAATGAGGGAATTAACTGATATATTAGCATTTAAAGAAAGTCATTTAATTTTTATCGAATCCAAAGTTTCACAGGTATTGAATAGAGAAAAAGAATTAAGTTCAAAAAGGCTTATAACAAATATTCATAAGAATATAGATAAAGCAATTAACCAATTAAGGGGTGCTGTAAAATCAGTAAATACAAAGCAAAAAGTATATACTTCAGAAAATGATTTAATTGATTTAACATTAAATAATAATATACCCAATCATTGTATAGTTTTGATTTCAGAAATGCGTCATGAGCTAGATTGGGATAAGCTTTATCAAGATATCATAGGGTTTGGAGCGGAAGAATCAGGATTATTACATATTCTTGATTTAACAGAACTTTTTAAATTGTTGTTTCTAAGTAAAACGCCGGAAGCATTTAATAGAAGCTTAGTAGATAGGTGGAAAATAGTATATGAACATCAAACACCTTTAGTAAGAATAGAATTTAGAGATTCAAAATAATTTTCATACTGCACTTAGTTATATTGCGGAGAACCATATCATAAGTAAATGAAACAATTAGACCGATTTACTTTTTTTCAAAAATTTATAATGATAAAGAATGGATTTTTATTTGGAAGTATCTCTTAAGGCGTTTTATCACTCGGGTTAAGAGAGCTTGAAGTATAGAAGGTGGGACTGAACTTAATGAAAAAAATTGGATTTGATTCGGAGAAATATTTACAGGAACAATCAGCCTACATCCTGGAGCGGGTGCAGCAGTACGATAAACTCTACTTGGAATTTGGCGGAAAATTGATAGGCGACAAACATGCCAAGCGCGTGTTGCCTGGATTTGATGAAGATGCCAAAATCAAACTATTGCATACACTGAAAGAAAAGGCGGAAATCATTATCTGTGTCTATGCTGGAGACATCGAACGAAACAAAGTTCGGGAAGATTACGGCATCACTTATGACCAAGATGTCCTGCGCTTAATCGATGAATACCGGGCATACGGCATTTCTGTTAACAGTGTCTTGATCACCCGTTACCAGGGGCAGCCAACAGTCAAAGTATTTATGACTAAGCTTGAGAGAAGTGGAATTAACGTCAGTATTCACCGCGAAATCGAAGGTTATCCGGCAAACGTGGAGGCAGTCCTTGGGGAAGAAGGATTTGCGACGAATCCTTATATTAAAACGACAAAACCAATCGTAGTGGTAACGGGCCCTGGCCCAGGAAGCGGAAAGCTTGCCACCTGCCTTAACCAAATGTACCACGAGAATAGACTTGGAAATGAAGTTGGCTATGCCAAGTTTGAGACTTTTCCGGTTTGGAACTTGCCGTTAAAGCACCCAGTAAACATCGCTTATGAAGCGGCTACCGTCGATTTAAAAGACGTAAATATGATTGATAATTATCATTATGAAGCGTATGAGAAAGTAGCGGTCAATTACAATCGTGATATTGAGACATTTCCTGTCATCAAACGGATTATTGAAAGGATTACCGGCAAAGAGTCTGTTTACAGCTCACCGACTGATATGGGGGTTAATCGCCTGAAATCGGGTATCACTGACGATCAGGTTGTCCAGGAATCTGCCAAGCAGGAAATCATTCGGCGCGGTTTCGTCGTAGAGAACGATTATAAAAAAGGGCTTGCCGATGAAGACAGTGTACGCCACATGCAAGTGATTCTAGAAGAGACCGGTTTGAAGAAAGAGGATCGGGCACCTGTATTGCCGGCGCGTAATTATGCGAAAGAAGTCCAAGCGCAAATTGATAGCACGAATTTACAAGCCGTAATTGCGATAGAACTGCCGAATGGCGAGATGATCACCGGTCGAACGACCACTTTGATGGATGCTTCGGCAGCCGCGATTCTCAATGGGTTGAAGAGATTGACCAATATTTCCGATGAAATTGATTTGTTATCGCCGGTGATTTTACAAACGATTCAACGGTTGAAAACTGATGATTTGAATAGCCGCGTCCCGACATTGAGTGCCAATGAAGTGCTCATTGCACTGGCAATCAGTGCGGTCACCAATCCTACTTCAGAGCTGGCTTATAAGCAATTGCCACATTTAAAAGACACCCAGGCTCACTCTACGGTTATATTGAATAGAGAAAACGAACAGACCTTTAAGAAGCTTGGAATCGACATCACCAATGATCCGGTATATCCAACTGAGAACCTGTATTACAATTAGATTTTAGAAAACACCTGCCTTTTCCTTCTTATAATAGAATCCTGAGGCGGATGTATTTTCCTTTAGCTTGTCGAGAAAGTAAAGTAGTTGTATTTTCCGAAGCTTATTGCTCGCTTTCCGTGGGGCGGGAATCGAGCCTCCTCGTCACTGCGTTCCTGCGGGGTCTCTCAAACCCGCTAGTCCCACAGGAGTCGAGCAAACGCTTCTCCAAATACTTAAATAGGTCATTGATTTTTGAATGTCGAAAAGATCGTTAGCTTTCAATTTAATATCTGTCTATCAGAGTTCTTCAACACTTTGAAGGTTCATTCTTCTTTTAATGAGAAGAATGAACCTTTTTGCTTTGTTGAATTAATCAAGCGCTACTTGTGGAAGGCTGTAAAAAATAAATTTGCTTCATCCGACAGCAAAATATAGCTCTACATCAAATGGTTAAACTAATCTTATCTTGTTTCCTAAGTCTATTTATTTTAACGAGTACCCACCATCTACAACAATTTCCGCACCGTTTATATAAGACGCCTTGTCTGAGGCTAAGAACAGCACGACTTCTGCGATCTCGCTCGTTTTTCCGTAACTCCCTCTAGGATGACCCTGTGATTGCTTGTCATAATTTTCTTTTCCGCCATAGGCTTTGATGGCCAGGTCGGTTTCTGTTGGGCCGGGGGAGATGCAGTTGACGCGGATGCCTTGATTGGCAAATCGCAGGGCCGAGCTTTGTGTCATCGCAACAACCGCTGCTTTAGTGCCGCTATAGGCTGGCAGCATCGGATTGACTTTATCGTTTCCAAGGATCGCGGCATTATTGATCACGACGCCATGTTTTTGCTTGCCCATCACGGCTAACGCATATTTCATGTAAAGGAAAATTGCTGTTTGATTGACGGCAATCAACTGATTCCAGTCATCTAGCTTTACGCGAGACAAGGGTCCCATTCCGGTAGACAGAACGCCGGCGTTGTTGAAGAGAATATCGATTGTCTGTCCTTCAGTTTCAAGTGTGTTAAAAAAGTTTTCGATTTCTTCCGGATTTTTGTTATCGACTTGGTGAAAGTGAGCGTTTCCGTCGCAGTCACTCTCAACTTGTGCGCCTTTGTCACTGTCTCTTCCCGTAAAGTGAACGCTAGCGCCTTCTTTGCAAAAGAACCGAACTACTTCCTTGCCAATTCCATCCGTTCCACCATTTACAATGACCACTTTGTCTTCGAACATCATCTGATCTCCTCCAAATATCATAGTAAATTCTGTATAATCAGTATATAGCAATCGCTTCGCTAGAGGAAATTTAGATACCCATCACTTAGACGGGAATGAAAACGAAAAAGGGGGAGAAGGCATGGAGTTGGAAAAGCAGATAGAGGAGCTGGACTTTGCGTTATTGCAGTCTTTCTCCACCAAGCACGACCGGCCTTGGGGCGCGTTGTTCAGCAATCCCGAGCAGCCGGATTATTATGATGCCAACCACGCTTATGTGAACAGGTCGCCGGATGAGCCTGACAAAATCATTAGCGAAGTCGTTTCGTTTTACCGGGCCTCAGGAATCACGCCCCGGTTTTATTTGGGAAATATCGAGTCTTTGACCTCCTTTATCGGGACATTGAAAGAAAGCGGGTTTCAGATCGAACAGTTTTCACAGCCGATTCAGTTGTGGAACCAGCAACTGACTCCGATTCCGTACAATGAACACATTGCCATTGAAAGAGTGACCGAACGCAATTACGAAGAAGCGTTGGCGGTAGAATGCCAAATTGAAGAGTTCGGCGGGAAAGCGGTGCGCGAAAAAGCGTTTGAGACGGAATTCAATGATCCGCGCTACCGCCATTACGTGTTGAAATATGATGGCGTCCCGTGTTCTTCTGCCTGCTTGTTTGTCCACGGCAGCCAGGGGAGAGTTGAAAGTGTCGCAACCATTGAGGCGTACAGGGGAAAAGGGTTAATCGGCGCGTTGCTCGAATATATACAAAAGGAAGCACAAGCGATGGAGCTAGAAAAATTGTGGGTGCATCCCATTAACGAACGGGTCGAAAAAGTGTATGCCCGCGCTGGATTCGAGACCGTCTTGAATATGCAGACGGGTCATGCATTCTTGGATGGCAAAAGCATCAAAGAGATACAAGCGCGCTCATAAGCGGTGGAAGCCCACGAGGAGGAACGCAAAAGATGGAGAAAGACAATCAAAGGCAAGCTGTATTTGAGTCGGATAGGTGTTACATCAGGCCTTTTCTTGAAAGCGATTTGGATGCTTTTATTACATACCGCAATAATCCCGAATGGATGGAATTTCAATATTTTAAAGGGTTGACTCGAGAAGAATATAAAGAAATTTTAGTGAGAGAACCCTCGGTGGAAAAGGGTGCCCAATTAGCCATTATCCATAAAGCCGACGACTCCTTACTTGGGGATGTGTTTATTAAAAAGGAAGCGGATGCCTGTTGGATTGGCTATACCATCCATCCAGCTGTTAAACGACGAGGCTATGCGTTTGAAACGGTCCAGGCAATGATTCAGTGGATCCAGCAATCGTATCCGGGGCTCAAAATTTTAGCGGGAACTTCTCCGCAAAACCTCGCTTCCATTCAGTTGCTCGAAAAATTGGCGTTTGCGCCGGCGGGAACAGAAGAAGGCGAACTCATTTTTCAATACGTGTAAGCAAGTTGTGGCAACGGGCTATCAATAGGAAAGCAGTTAAGTAGAGACATAACGGGGGAATGAAACGATGAAAAAGTTTGCAGCGGGCGTATTGGTGGCCCTGATTTTAATAGCGGGAGCTTTATTTGCATTTGCTCAAATGGATCTCTTCAAGGTTACCAACAACAGTAGTTCCGATGCCTCCTTGGTAAAAGATCAAATAGTAAAGATTGCAGAATTGGCATCACTTGAATATGAATATAGCAATGTCATAATCAGCGAGACCGATAAAAACATTTCTTTGCCAGGTATGTCTGATATAAAATTTGCAGAAGCAATAAGATTAATCAAATACGATGGGTATATTAAAGCGGGATCAAAAGCCTCGGAAATTGAAACTTCATACAATGAGAACACAAAGGAATTGGTAGTTAGAGTTCCAAAAGCAGTGATCCTTGAAAACGTAGCTGATATAGAAAATATGGAAATAAGAGATGTAAAAGACGATTTATTCTCTGATTATCCTTCTCAAAAATTTGTAGAAGATATAAATGCTGAATCAGAAAAACGTGAAAAAGAGAAAATCGAGCAAGGATTTTTAGAAGAAGCAGACAAAAATACAGAAGAGATTTTAACTGCACTTCTTAAAACTCCTGCGTATGAAGAAGTAATCATCGAATTTTATTAATACATACCAGCAAAGCCATCACCGTCCCTGACTGTGGTGGCTTTTGGGGTCCGGGGCTAATAGTTCACTCCGCGCCCCGACTAGCGTAAACTGAACATTATTAGAGAAGAAAAGGTGGTTTTGAGGGATGGCCAGATTGCCGATCATAATCGATACAGACCCGGGGATTGACGATGCGATGATGCTGACCTTGGCGTTTGCGCATGAGGACAAATTGGATGTGCGCTTAGTGACAACGTGTTCGGGGAATATTTCACAGGACAAGACGAATTACAATGCACGCACGTTCTTGAGTTATATCGGGGCGGATGTGGAAGTGGCACGCGGTTTGGAGCAGCCGATGTTCCGCGAACTCGAGATGGCAGAAGAGATTCACGGGGAAAGTGGTTTCGGAAATATCGAGTTTCCGCCACCGACTTTGCCAGTAAGTGCTCGTCCGGCGGTTGCCGCGATGCGGGAAACTCTACTTTCGAGTGAAGAGAAAGTGACAATTGTCGCGACCGGCCCGTTGACGAATGTGGCGGCCTTGCTCTTGGCGCATCCGGAAGTCAAGCCGAAAATCGAGCGCATTTCGTGGATGGGCGGAGCGGCAGTGGGCGGCAATATGTCGCCGTCCGCTGAATTTAATGCGTATGTCGACCCGCACGCGGTCGAAATCGTCTTTCGCTCAGGGGTGCCAGTCGTCATGAGCGGCTTGGATGTGACCCATAAAGCATTCGTAACCTTAGAAGAAGCGCAAGGCATGTTGGATATCGGCACGGAATTTGCCGATAAGGCGTATGGCCTTATCACGTATTATTTGGATGTTATCAAGAGAACGCCTTTTCATGAGGAGAATTACGACCAGGTGCTGCATTTCCACGATGTCTGTGCGGTCATGTGTTTGTTGAAACCGGAAATGTTTGAAGGACAGGACTGCTTTGTGGAAACTTCGCTCGAAGGTGTGACAGCGGGTGCGACCGTTGTGGATTATACGAATCGGACAGGAAAAGAGCCGAACGTCCACGTGCTGCATAGTGTGGACAGAGAAGCATTCGTCACGGAATTCGTAGAGGCGGTTCAGGTGATTTCGGACCGTGTCGAATCGTTTTGACTCTTTCCGAGCAGTTATAACTTGAATAAAATCCTAAGAAAGCAAGGTGAAGCCTGATGAAAATCATCGTATTCGGGGCAACGGGCGGTGTAGGCCGTTTGGTCGTCCAACAAGCTATGGAGCAAGGCTTTGATGTGACAGCGTTCGTGAGAACTCCTGATAAATTAAAAGTGACGGGGGAGAACTTAACAGTGGTCCAAGGAGATGCGTTCCACGTGGAACAAGTCGCCGCAGCGATTGCCGGACATGACGCAGTGGTGTCTTGCTTAGGTTCGAATCAAGGTATGAAAAAATCAGACGACCTGCGAACGATGGCGAAAAACATTGTGGCCGGCATGCAACAGCATGGCGTCAAGCGCATCGTCTACACGGCATCTGCGGGCATTAACGATGAACTCCCAGGCATTGGCGGGAAAGTGATGATGGGCGTATTAAAGCAAGTGCTGATCGATCACCGCGCCGCTGTTGATGCGATTGAAGAAGCAGGGCTGAATTATACGATCGTCCGGCCGATGGGCTTGACCAATGATTCCTTTAGCGGAAAGTACCGGGAAGCAGAAACAGGTGTACCAGGGAAATCAAGAACCATTCCACGTGCGGACGTGGCGCATTTTATTTTGAAGGCGCTGAAAGATCCAGCTTATGACAAGAAGTCTGTTGGGATTGCGACGTGAATTATTAACAAGCCAAGCAGCTGCATACATTTGTAGCTGCTTTTTTAGTTCATTCCAGTGATTTTCTTTATGGAAATTATGACTTATAGTAGATACAACTGATTAGACGAACTTTTCTGCAGTAAAAAATGAGGTGCCACATGGCGTTTTTATCACGATTTAAATTGAATACGATTATTATCCTGTTTGTGTTATTAGTGGTATTAATGTCACTGGTAATCACTAATCTACTAGTGGCCGATACATCAGGCGATCGGATCGAACGACAACTGGAAGGGAAAGCCATCAGCATTTCCCGGACAGCGGCAGAGTCAGAAGTCATTCAAGAAGGCTTAGAGGAAGAAACGGCGGAAGCAAATATCCAGGATTACGCGCTGGCTGTGCAACAAGCAGCCGATGTATTGTTCGTGGTGGTCATGGATATGGACGGTATCCGCAAATCGCATCCGAATCCGGACAATGTTGGCAAGGCGTTTGCCGGAGGCGATGAACAACGTGTGATAGCAGGCGAAGAATATACATCGCGTGCGGAAGGGACGCTCGGGCAATCGGTCCGTTCGTTCACACCGGTTTTTGATGAAAGCGATAATCAAATCGGCGCAGTCGCGGTCGGTATTTCCTTAGAGGAAGTAGAAGCAGCGATTGAGCAAAACCAACGAACCTTGTGGATTGGCTCATTGATCGGATTATTGTTCGGGATTCTCGGCGCCTTGTTTTTGGCGCGTTATATTAAAAAGAGCCTATTTGGATTGGAGCCTCCAGAAATTGCGCGCATTCACGAAGAGCGCAACCAAATGCTTCATTCCGTTTATGAAGGCGTTATCGCAATCGATCAACATGCACGCATCATGCTTGCCAACCGGTCGGCGAGAGAGCTGTTCGAAAAAGCAGGATTCAAAGGCCGTGAACCGATTGGAAAGGATATCCATGAATTTCTGCCAGGCCTTGTGACGAGCCATGTGCTGGTTGAAAAACGCACCGTTTTGGATGAGGAGCAGGAGCTTAATGGAATGTCGATTTTATCGAATCAAGTGCCGTTACTAGTGAATGGCCAAGTGATCGGTGCGATGGTGACATTCCGGGACAAGACGGAAATCGATGTGCTAGCCGAACAGCTGACCGGTGTCGAGATGTATGCGGAAACTTTGCGAGCGCAATCGCACGAATTTATGAATCAACTGCATGTCTTGCTGGGCTTGATCAAAATGGAACAATACGAGCAAGTGTCGCAATTTATCGCAAAATTGGTCCAACATCAGGCTGTGGAAGTCGGAAATGTGACGCGCTCCATCAAAGATCCGGTGTTGGCAGGCTTTATCCTCGGGAAAATCAGTTTCGCGAGAGAAGCGCAAGTTAATCTTTCAATCAGCTGCGAGACCGATATCCCGAAACCAGACGATCCCGCGGTCACACACGAGCTAATTACGATTATCGGCAATGTGATCGACAACGCAATCGACAATGTCCAAGCGACTGAACATAAACAGGTGCACGCCACTTTTTCTTATATCGATGAATTACTGACGATCACGATCAGCGATACAGGAACCGGCATTGACACAGAATTGCAGGAAACGATGTTCGAAAAGGGCGTCTCTAGTAAAGAGGGCTACCACCGCGGATTTGGGTTGCATTTAGTGAAAAACAGCGTAGATAAACTCGAAGGCTCAATTGAAGTGGCTTCCGAGGAAAACGAAGGCACGACGTTTGAGTTGGTGTTACCGTATGAAGCAAGGGGTGAAACCGATGATTAAAGTAATGATAGTAGAAGATGACCCGATGGTTGCTGCCTTGAACCAGCAATTCGTCGGGCGGATGGAAGGTTTCGAGGTGATCGGTGCTGCCGAAAACGCCCAGCATGCCATCGCGATCCTGGCTGAATCAGACATCGATTTGGTGCTGCTCGACATCCATATGCCCGGCCTGACTGGTATCGAATTTTTGCAAATGCTCCGCGAACAACAGCTGGATCTCGACGTCATCTTGATCACGGCGGCCTCTGAAATTCGGCAAATCCAGCACGCCTTAAGGCTCGGGGCTTCCGATTATTTAATCAAGCCCTTCGAGTTCAGCCGCTTCCAGGAAGCACTCCTGCAATACCAAGACAATTTCCATAAACTGCATGACAATAAACAAATTAGCCAGCAGGAGATCGACAGCCTGCTCGGCAGAAAACAGCAACCGGCTTCGGCGGCAACGACTGTCCAATCGTTGCCGAAAGGACTAACAAAAGCGACCTTGCAAACCATTCAAAAAGTGATCTTGGCAAATGAAGGTGGGGTATTTTCGACAGATGAATTGGCGCAGTCAGCCCATATTTCCAGGGTCTCCGTACGGAAATACCTGAAATTCCTCAGTGCCATCGGCTATTTGCAGGAAGACTTGACCTACGGCGTCGGCCGGCCCATCTATCAATACCGTTTAGTCTCGGAAAACGCTAATCGTCTTGATCCTTATCTTTGAAAGTGAGGATGGAGCTTTGGAAAACATTAATTCATTAAAGAAGTTCAGTGAGATGTCTGAGTGTTTGGAGAAGCGTTTGCTCGACTCCAGTGGGACTAGCGGGTTTGAGAGACCCCGCAGGAACGAAGTGACGAGGAGGCTCGATTCCCGCCCCACGGAAAGCGAGCAATAAGCTTCGGAAAGCACGATTTCTACTAAAAAAGCAGCCAATGCGGCTGCTTTTTTTAATTACAATAAAACCAATACTTTCATAAGCTAGAAGTTGTCTGAAATTTGTCTAAAATATGAAATACATTGAAAGCGCTTACCTGAAAGTGGCGCAAGCTCAAAAAAAAGAGGTGTCCAAGAATGAAGGAAACGAATAAGATCCCGCCGCAGCTGCCGGCTCGAAATTTGAAAGACAAATTCACGATTTTCAATATGCCGATTCTGTGGTTTGGGGTTTTCGCCGCAATCGCACTTTATGCGATGTATACTGAAAATTTGCCAGCTGGCATGATCGGCGCATTGCTCATTACGATGGTGCTCGGGGAATTACTGGGCTGGTTCGGTAATCATATGCCAATCGTTCGCACGTTCCTTGGAGGCGGTGCGATTGTCGCTATTTTCGGGTCTGCTTATATGGTCTATAGTGGTCTTATGCCCGAAAGCACGACGGCGGGGATTACGGAATTCATGAAAGACGGAGACTTTCTCAACTTCTATATTGCGGCTTTGATTACAGGCAGTATTTTAGGGATGGAATCGAAGATCTTGGTAAAAGCAGGCGTCCGCTATGCGTTGCCATTACTCGCTGCGGTTGCAGGAGCGGTTGGTCTGGCTGCCTTAGTCGGCATGGTATTAGGGTTTAGTGTTCAAGAAGCGGTGCTTGTCATCGCCATGCCGATCATGGGCGGCGGCATGGGTGCAGGCGCTGTGCCGATGTCTCAAGTGTATTCGGAAATGCTCGGCAATGAACCGGGCTATTATTTATCGATACTCGTTCCGGCCTTGGCGCTCGGGAATGTCTTCGCCATCATCTTGGCGAGCGTATTGAACTTGATCGGCAATAAATATCCGAGCTTGACGGGTAATGGCCAATTGATACGCAATTTCCATTACGAGAAAAAAGAAACGCCGAGTTACGATTTGGCGAAAATGGGCATCGGCGTCTTGGCGGCTGTATCGTTTTATATTTTAGGCAATCTATTGGGCGATTTTATTCCATTGCACCCTTATGCCATCATGATCATTTTAGTGGCAGCTCTCAAAGTTGCGAACGTCATGCCAGAAATCATCGTAGAAGGCGCGAGCCAGTGGTATGAGTTCGTGGCGCGCAACTGGACTAATGCCTTGCTAGTGGGCATTGGGGTAGCCTATACAGATCTCGAAGCCGTGCTGAATGCCTTGAGCATTGAGTATGTGCTCATTGTCTTGGCTGTCGTTCTCGGGGCTGTTGTGGGAGCAGGAGTCGTCGGGAAATTCATGGGCTTTTATCCAATCGAAGCAGCCATCACGGCAGGATTATGTATGGCGAATATGGGCGGAACCGGTGATGTTGCGGTACTGTCTGCGGCAAGACGCATGGAATTGATGCCATTTGCGCAGATTTCTTCCCGCCTCGGTGGCGCATTGATCTTGTTATTGGCCAGCATCTTTATCCCGTTTTTCATTTAATAAAGTAGACTTTGGGGGAGGGGGGAAATCCTTTCCCTCTTTCTGATGGAGAGTGAACGCCATGATTGTCAGTGAAATCATCAATGTCATTTTGCCGGTCTTTGTCTTGCTTGGCATCGGCTTTTTTGTCGGGAAATTTATGGACGTCGACAAAAAACCGGTGTCGGATTTGTGCATCTACGTGTTCAGCCCGGCTCTATTTTTCCATTCCGTCACGACGTCTTCATTGGATTTGGGGGATTTAGGGAGAATTGTGCTGTTTGCGGTCTTGCTGTTTGTCTTGTTTGCGGGGGTGATCACATTTCTAGGCTTCGTACTCGGATGGGATCTGTCATACCGCAATACGATGATGCTCGCGAGCGCGTTTCCAAACACGGGAAACTATGGCTTGCCGATCGTGTTGTTCGCCTTCGGGGATGAAGGCATGGCGATCGCGATTATTTATGTGGTTATGCAATCTTTGCTGATGAATTCAGCTGGCATTTTTTACGCATCGAATCACGCAGATGTTTCCAAGACGGCGATTTTCATTACCATCATCCGCATGCCCGGCTTTATCGCTATCACTACCGGCCTGATCCTGAAAATAACGGGCATTGCGGTTCCTGAAGCGCTCGGCAATGCAACAGGCTTACTGGGGCAGGCGGCGGTGCCAGTGCTGTTGACGCTGCTCGGGATCACCTTGGCTTCGATTCAAATCAAGACGGTATTGAAGTTCATCGGGACAGCGGCCGTGCTGAAATTGGTTGCTTTTCCAGCCATCGCTTTCGTTCTATTGGCCTGGCTATATCCCGGGGGCTCACTAGAAGCAAAAGTGTTGTTGGTTTCTGCGGCAACCCCAGCGGCCGTCACAACGACACTGCTTGCCATCAAGTTCAATATGAATCCTGAAATGGTGTCGAGCGCGATGTTCGTCAGTACCTTGGCGAGCATCGTCACGATTCCGGTCTTGCTGCTGGTTTTGTAAATGCCGAGGATTTGGAAATCCACAAGGGCAATCCCGGTTTCCTGCTGAATTCTTGTTATAATGAAAGAGTGTCCAAAGCAACTTGGCTTGGATGCTCTTTTTTTGCAAACACATGGATTTTATTAGCTGGGAGTTGGAAATAGAGATGAACAAAAAAGACATTGCCGAGATCCGCAAGCAGTTTAAGTTGGAGACGGATTTACTAAAAATCGCCGAGATTTACAATGTATATATCAAGCAAGAGACAAGTGAGATCTTCCACGAGGAGAGCCGCTCGTTTGCGATGCTCGAGCGCGAGCAGCAAGAGCTGTTTTTGGCCAATTTCAAGAAAGTGCTCGCAGGCAAGCTCGATATCAAGCTATTTGAAGTGAAGTTCCAGCGCCCGGAAGAAGGGCAGGCCGACCATACGCAGACGCTATTGTACGAAGGGCTTCATGCAGACGATGCAGAAGGCTGGAAAGACAATATGCAGCGCGTCGCCTTGAAGATGGTCGAAGAAACGCCATACGACAAGGACATGGTCATCACGTTCATCCGCGGCACGTATTTCAAGACGACGAAACGCGAGCCGGATGAGACAGAAGCGGCCATGCGCGACGAAGTCTATACGACGCCGTTCGTCCTCAGCAGCATGAACCAAACCGAACTGCCGAAATCGTCGCTGGTATTTGATTTTATCGAAAAGGAATTTAAGTCGAACATTATGGCGGACCCGGTCATTAAGCTGTCGTCGCCGGTCGGCGGCTTCTTGTTCCCGAGCTTCACGAACAACGCGGCAGACGTCAACCGCATCTTGTATTCTGCGGCCAAAGCCAATAAGCCGGATTTCCAGTTTATCGAAAACGTGCTGAATGGCGATGAAATCACCACCGCAGAAGATGATAAAGTGGTGTTTGAAGAAATCGTCAAGCAAGTGATCGGCGATGAGGTCAATTCGAGAACGCTCGCGGGCGTCTACGACGAGATCAACAGCATGCTCGAAGTGGAAGCAGAAGACGAGGACGAGCCGGCGCCAATGCTCGATTCCAAGGAAGTCGAGCGCGTCTTGAAAGCGAGCGGCATCAAAGACATCAGCACCGAGAAAGTGGAGCAAGCGTTCCAGCAAGTGACGGATGACCGCAAGTACGAGATGAAAGCGAGTCACATCGTGCCGAAATATGGGGCAAAATCGATTAAGATCAACACGAAAGTCGCCGAAATTAAGATCGGCCCCGAAGACTTACGTTACGTCAAACAAGTCAATTACAAGGGCCGGCGCTGCATCCTGATCGAAGTGGAAGAGGATACAGTCGTGGAAGGATTTAAGTTGTTGGCGGAAGAAGAATTGGAGTAGGTTAGTTGAAGCGTTAGGATTTGGGGAACGTAGAATCTTCCAAAGCTAACGCTTTTTTTGTAGCTGTTCGATTATTGGCTAATATAGGGGTCGTAAAAAATTTTTTATTCCATAATTACCAGTAACCACGCCGGATGAACGAAACCGGTTTACATATTTAATAAAATAAATGATTGATTAATGAAAAAATTGAGTTATTATTGTAAATGTAAGCGGTTTAATTCATTTTTTTTAGCGATTATAGAAACCGGTTTCGTTAATTAGAACAGGCTTTATTTTCGCTCAACACGAATCAGTAATCATCATTTTAGTGGAGGCACGTCGATTATCATATAAGGGGGAAATAAAATGAAGAACATGAAAAAATGGCCTGTACTTGGAATGACTTTGGCACTTTCTGCAACACTGGCAGCATGCAGTGATGAAGAGTCGACTTCTGGCGAGGATGGCGAAGTGACACTGGATTTTTGGTCTTTTGGGGCTACGAACTATGAAGAACTAGCTGAAGCGTATGAAGCAGAAAACCCGAACGTCACCATCAATGTAAAAGTTTCAGAAACGGCGGAACACCATGATGCGCTATTTACTTCTTTATCTGCTGGAAGCGGCGCGCCTGATATTGCGATGCTAGAAGTCGACCAGTTCGATCGATTCAAAGAAGCTCAAGGAAGCTTTGAAAACTTGTATGAGCTAGGGGCAGAAGATGTTCAAGCGGAATACTTGGATTGGAAATGGAATGCCGGAGCGAACCAAGAAGGTGATTTCCTCTTCGGTTTGCCGACTGACATCGGGCCAAAAGCTTTGTACTACCGTGCTGATGTCTTTGAAGAAGCTGGCTTGCCAACAGATCCTGCAGAAGTCTCGGCGATGATCGATTCCCCTGAAGCCTTCAAAGAAGCTGGCTTGCAAGTTTTGGAAGAAACCGGGAAACCTTTTGTCGACAGCATCGAAATGGCGTTTAGAGCCTACCTGGATGCCTCGGAAGAAACATACTTGAATCCCGAAGGCGAATTATTGATTGGCCAAGAAGGCAACGATGTGAAAAAAGCCTATGATTACGCGGTCGAACTGAACGAAGCGGGTGTCGTAGGGAAGTTTGAAATGTGGACGCCTGAATGGGCCAACGCCGTCAACACAGGTGAGTTTGCGGTCGAATTGGGCGCAGGCTGGCTGAAAGGCTGGATGGAAGGAAATGCGCCGGATGCTGCTGGCAAATGGAGAGTGGCCACATTGCCGACTGAGTTTGCTGCAAACTGGGGCGGGTCGTACTTAGCTATCCCAAGCGAAACGGAAAATGCCCAGGAAGCTTACGACTTTACGGAATGGTTAGTGTCAGCTGACAACCAATTGACGTCATTCCAGGAAAAAGGCTTGTTCCCTTCAGCTCCTGCTGTGTATGAAATGGACGAGTTCACAGGCAACGAAGACGAGTTCTTTGGCGGCCAAGTCACATCATCTGTATTCGCAGAAGCAGCACAAGATATCGATACAGCTGTCTTCAAAGGCGTAAAATATTTCCCGGTAAATAATGAAGTGTTGAACGCGTTGAAAAATGTGCAGAATGGGGCAGACCCTGAAGAAGAATGGGATGCCGCTGTCAAACGTGCACAAGATTTGATCGACCGTCAATAACAATAGGCATTGCTGGCAGTTCAAAGGGTATGGTGACTTTGTAGAATCCATGCCCTTATTTTAAATTAAAGCGGGTGAGTGAAATGGACTCTGTTTACCGAAAAGGAAACAAAGGCGGGAAGAAAAAGTCGTCCGAAAAACGAAAGAATATGATTTCCTCTTATTTATACATAGCGCCTTTCTTTATTATTTTTGGGGTCATTGGCCTCTATCCAGCGCTTTTTAGTTTCTACTTGGCTTTCCAGAGCTGGAACGGCCTAGGGGATATGAGCTTTGTCGGTTTGAACAACTTTCGGATCGTCTTGGAAGATCCGCTGTTCTGGAAATCTTTGTACAATACCATCATTATTGGCCTGATCGGAACGGCCCCTCAAATCGTCATCGGAATCATTCTGGCGATTTTGTTGAATGTGGCTTTTCTTCGCTTCAGAAGTTTTTTCCGGGTAACGATTTTCATGCCATATATTACGTCGATGGTAGCCGTGGCATTGATTTTTAGCGTCATCTTCAGCAATCACGAATCGTCATTGGCCAATTACGTGCTGGGACTGTTCGGGATGGAGCCTGTTAGCTGGGCGACATCTGAGTGGGGCACCAAAATCGCTATCTCGGTCATGGTATTTTGGCGCTGGGTCGGATACAACACGATTATCTACCTAGCTGGAATTCAAAGCATTCCAAATGATGTGTACGAGGCGGCCACGATCGATGGCGCCAATAAATTCCAACAGGTCATCCACATCACATTGCCATTGCTCAAGCCGTTCATTATTTTAACGGTGTTCTTCTCGACAGTCGGCGCCTTGCAGCTGTTTTCTGAACCGACGGTGTTCCTCGGAGCTGCGGCGTTTACACGAGACGAAGCGATGACCGTGGTCATGTATTTGTACCGAGATGCGTTCAGGCTTCAGTCGTTTGGCACGGCTTCTGCGACGGCGATCATTTTATTAATTATCATCGTCATTTTTGCAGCCATCAACACGTATGTAGCATCCGGGCGACTTAGCAAAAAGAAAGGGAGGGGATGAACGGATGAACGAAACTGCAAGCAAACGAAAATTTTCCATGAATAAGTTGTTCGTCTATATGTTCTTGTCCCTTGCTTCCTTGCTATCCTTGTTCCCGTTTTATTGGATGTTCGTGATGGCTACTCAAACCAGTTCCGCGTATAACTCGATTCCCCCGACAATCGCTCCAGGGAATCTACTGGTGGAAAACTTCCAGAAAGTATTGAACCAAATTGATTTCTTCGGTGCGTTGTGGACATCTTTTGTTCTGTGTTCCATCGTCACATTGGTCGTATTATTTATTAGCTCGTTGGCAGGGTTCGCTTTCGCCAAGTTCTACTTTCCGGCTAAAAACGTCCTGTTCATCACGATCTTGCTGACGATGATCATCCCGCCGCAGCTTGGGTTAATCCCTCAGTATTTCCTGATTGCGAATGCGGGCTTGTTAGATACCTTGGCAGGTGTCATGATTTTGTTCTTTTTGAATCCACTAGGTATTTTCCTGATGAGGCAATATATCGGGGACTCGGTACCGGACGAGTTGATCGAAGCGGCAAAGTTGGATGGCTGTTCGAACTTCAAGATCTACCGGAGCATCGTCTTGCCAATCATCTTACCGGCCTTTGCGACGCTTGGAATCATTGTATTTACCGCGGTATGGGGTGAGTTTTTATGGCAGTTCACGATTCTCAGAGACCCTGATAACTACACAATCCAAGTTGCGTTAGCGTCACTTCGCAACACGGTCAATGTCGATTTCGGGATGATCTTATCCGGCGTCTTTTGGGCGACGATGCCATTAATCATTATTTTCCTCCTGTTCAACCGCTTGTTTATCTCAAGCATTGCAGAAGGTTCAGTAAAATAAACGCTTCATTGTAACCATTGGCTCACTATCTTCGTTACAATAACCTTAAATTAAAGACAGTAAAGAGGGGTACGTATGAGCCTAACCATAAAAGATATCGCAAAAATGGCCGGTGTCTCGCCGGCCACTGTGTCCAAAACGATCAATAATTACCATGGCATTAACGAAGGCACGAAGAAAAAAATATTAGACGTCATCAAGGAGACAGGTTACCAGCCGAATTTTTCAGCGAAATCCTTGGCGACAAAAAAGTCCAATTTGATTGGCTTGATCTATGCCGGAAAAGTGAATGTCGAATTTACCCATCCTTTTTTCAACGAAGTCGTGACGGCGTTCAAAAAGAATATAGGGTTGCTGGGCTACGACATTCTCATGTTTTCCAACGAAAATTTCTCCCAGGACAATGGCAGCTATTTGGCCCGCTGCAAACATTTCCACGTGGATGGTTGTTTGATCATCACGGGAGAGGAAATTGAAGATTCAATCCATGACTTGGTCAATAGCGAAATCCCTTGCATGGGCATCGACTTAGTCCTGGATGGGCCGCATTCGAGCTATGTCATGACCGATAATATTAATCTAGCGGCTAAAGTCATCCAGCATCTGTACTTGAATTCGGTGAGAACAATCGGCTTTATCGGAGGCCAACCGAATTCGGAAGTCACCAAGCTGCGAGGCCGGGGCTATCTGCAAGCGATGAACCAATTCGGTCTTGAAATAAAAGAAGAATGGATGCAATACGGGGATTACCACGAAGACAGCGGCTATGCTGCGATGAAAAAAATCCTGGCGGCTCCTGAACGGCCAGAAGCGGTTTTTGCCGCATCTGACTTGATGGCATTCGGTGCATTGAGGGCGATTAAAGAAGCAGGACTTCAAGTGCCCAGTGATATCCGATTGGTCGGCTGTGATGATATTGATGCTTGTCGATACAGTGCGCCGCTCTTGTCGACGGTTCGGCAAGATAAAGAACGGTTGGGGAAACTAGCCGCTTATATGCTTAATGATTTAATTAACGATAAATCGAAATTGAAACCAGTGTTTATCGATTCCGAACTGATTGTGCGGGAATCTTGCGGTAATGCAATTCAAAAATCAAAAGCGTGAACTTGAAAGAAGAGTGAGTGGAGCCGCATCATGCGGCAATTGGAGGTAGTAGGAATGGCGATTATGGAATTTCCGAAAGACATGAAATGGGGAGCGGCGACGGCCGCTTATCAAATAGAAGGCGCTGCATTTGAAGACGGGAAAGGGCTATCGATTTGGGATACGTTCTCACACACACCCGGAAACGTATTGAACGGAGACAATGGGGATGTCGCAGCTGACAGCTACCATCGCTACGAGGAAGACATCAAGCTTATGAAGGAACTGGGCATCGACACGTACCGCTTCTCGGTGTCTTGGCCGAGAATCTTCCCTTCAGGCACCGGCGAAGTGAATGAAAAAGGTTTGAAATTCTATCACGACTTTGTCGACGCTTTGCTTGCGAACAACATTGAGCCGATGTGTACGCTATACCATTGGGACTTGCCGCAAGCCTTGCAAGATGAAGGCGGATGGGCCAATCGTAAAACTGTGGACGCTTTTGCGGATTATGCTGAGTTGATGTTCAAGGAATTCGATGGCAAGATCAATAACTGGGTGACGATTAACGAGCCTTGGTGCGTATCGTTCTTGTCCAATTTCATCGGCATCCATGCCCCGGGTAACCAGGATCTGCAACTGGCCACAAACATTTCCCATCACCTATTACTCGCTCACGGGAAAGCAGTGAGTCGGTTCAGAGACTTGGAGATCAAAGGCGGCATTGGCTATGCACCGAACGTCGAATGGCTCGAGCCTTTCAGTAATAAGCAAGAAGACATCGATGCTTGCAACCGCAGCATGGGCTTCTTGATGGAATGGTTTTTCGACCCGGTCTTCAAAGGAAGCTATCCGGCCTTCATGGTCGAGTGGTTCGAGAAAAAAGGCGCCACGCTTCAAATTGAAGAAGGTGATATGGAAATCATCAATCAACCAATCGATTTCGTAGGGATCAATTACTATACCGGCAGTGTTGGAAGGTATAAAAAAGACGCGGATCTATTCGACTTGGAGCGTGTGGATATCGGTTTCGAGAAAACGGATTTCGGCTGGGCTATCTTCCCTGAAGGCTTCTACCGCGTATTGGCAAAGATCAAAGACCAATACGGCGCCATTCCGATTTACATAACGGAAAATGGGGCTTGCTATAATGACGAGCCGGAAAACGGGCGTGTGCGCGACCAAAGAAGAATCGAATACTTGAAGCAGCATTTGACTTCCTTGAAGAGAAGCATGGATTACGGCGTCAATATCAAAGGCTACCTGACATGGTCGCTCATGGATAATTTCGAATGGGCAGAAGGCTACGACAAGCGCTTCGGCATCATCCACGTCGATTTCAACACATTGGAACGAACGAAAAAAGATAGCTATTATTGGTATAAACAAACGATCAGCAACGGCTGGTTCGATATGAATTACTGATTCCAAGCCCCTTACGGAGAAGCCGTAAGGAGCTTGTTGCTTCAAAAAATATATCTTTATAAAGTAATTGGAGTAAACATAAAAAGAAGCGTTCACACGAGTAGGCTGGTGTGAACGCTTCTTTATGTTACAGGTGCTGGTCGAACAAAATCGGGTTGCCATCCGGGTCTTCGAGCGTAAAGCTCGCGGGGCCTGAACCCGTTGCATCTGCTTCGCTTATGAACGAGACACCTTTGGATTTTAGGTTTTGTTGCAGCTCCCGAATGTCGATAAATGTACCGAGTTCCTGTGCCTGTTCATCCCAGCCTGGATTAAATGTCAGGATGTTTTTGTCGAACATCCCTTGAAACAAGCCGATGGAGGTGGTGCCGTTTTTCATAATCAGCCAGTTCTGCTCGATGTCGCCCCCATAAACGGTAAAGCCGATATTTTCGTAAAAGTCTTTTGAGGCTTGGATGTCCTTGACGTTCAAGCTAATGGAAAAAGCGCCTAATTGCATATAAATCCCTCCGTTTCGTGTGAAGTACTTAACAATTCGTCCTCTTTAGCCTTTATACCATTCAAGAAACAAAATCTGAATTCCTGCATTTGCACGGGGGAGATAAGATAGGGAAATTGAGTTTTCAGCAATTGAGCGTGAAAATGATAGAAACAGGTTATATGTATTGGATAGAGAAAAGAATGGAGGAGTGGTATAGGTGATCAATGAGACCGATCTACAGCATTTAAAGCGCTGTGTAAAACTTGCCGAACAGGCGTTTGAGAAAGGGGACGAGCCCTTTGGTTCCATCCTCGTGTCGGGACAAGGAGAGGTGCTGTTTGAAGACCATAACCATGTGGCATCAGGCGACCATACGCAGCATCCAGAATTCGCAATTGCGCGCTGGGCTGCTGAACATCTAGCCCCGGAAGAACGGACACATGCAACTGTCTATACGTCCGGCGAGCATTGTCCTATGTGCGCAGCGGCGCATGGCTGGGTTGGCCTCGGCCGCATCGTTTACGCGAGTTCCTCGAAGCAATTGGGCGAGTGGATGAAAGAACTTGGAGCCGCGCCTTCGCCTGTGCGCAATTTATCGATCGGGGACATACTTGTAGAGGCGCGCGTAGACGGGCCGGTGCCAGAACTTGCCGAACAGGTACATGCGCTCCACCGGCGTCTTCACGAAAAGAAGCACTGAGCTAAAAAGACTGCGGAACATTTTCTTTCGTGGTTTTTTTGCTTTATTTTCTACCAACAGCAGCTATTGTGCTTGAGTCGAATTCGAGTATGTTGGGAGCGCATCGCAATCTATGAGAGACAAAAGGGGGGATCGCATGGGCATCAAGGTAGGCATCATCGGTTGCGGGGCCATTACGAAAATGCGCCACGCACCGGAATATACAGCCAATCCATACGTGGATGAAATCGTCTTTTACGACCGCAACCTCCATCGTTCCGAAGCGATGGTGGAATTGTTCGGCGGCAGGAATGTCGAGAATGTCGAAGACTTATTCAACGATCCGGATATTATCGCCATCAGCGATTGTTCGTCGAATGAAAACCATCGTTTATTTTCCACGCAGGCACTATTGAGCGGCAAGCACGTGCTGTGCGAAAAACCGATTTCCTTGACGGTCGAACATGCCAAAGAGATTTTGGCAGCACAGAAAAAATCCGGCAAGAAACTGATGGTCGACCACAATCAGCGGTTCACACCTGCACACCAGAAAGCACGGGACATCCTGGCAGGAGGGGAGCTCGGGAAAATCTTGACCTTCCGTACAGCTTTTGGCCATTCGGGCCCTGAATCTTGGGGCATCAATAAAACAAACTCGACGTGGTTCTTTAAAAAAGAGCGTTCAGGTTTTGGTGTCGGCGGCGACCTCGGCATCCACAAAATCGATTTACTGCATTACTTGCTCGATGATGAAATCATTCAAGTGAGCGCCTTCCAGGGAGCTTTGCACAAAACGGATGAAAACGGTGAGCCGATTGAAGTATGCGACAATCTTGTCTGCAGCTTGGCGACCGAAAAAGGGCGCCTCGGGAACGCCGCCTTCTCCTGGACCTATTACGGGGAAGAGGACAATAGCACCGTTGTTTATTGCGAGAAAGGCATCATGAAAATCTACCACGACGACGAGTATCAGCTGGAACTCATCATGGAATCCGGCGAGAAAGTGAACTACCAGCTGGAAGCGATCCAAACGAATGACAACCAGACTCCGAGCGGCGTCATTGATGCGTTCGTCGATTCGATACGCTTGGACCAAGAGCCAATCGTTACGGGAGAAGATGCCTTGAAATCACTGAAAGTCATTTTGGGCATCATGGAAGCAGCCGAAACCAAGCAAGTGGTCACTATCGAAAAAGAGTCTCTCCTTTATCAATAGGGAGAGACTCTTTAGAGTGTTGAAAAAACCTACAAATTGCTACAAATAAAAAAGGCTCTCCTTTTATACATTCAAAAATCAATCAAAAATCAATGTGTTAGTTGAGTATTTGGAGAAGCGTTTGCTCGACTCCTGTGGGACTAGCGGGTTTGAGAGACCCCGCAGGAACGCAGTGACGAGGAGGCTCGATTCCCGCCCCACGGAAAGCGAGCGATAAGCTTCGGAAAATACGTCTTCTTAACTTTCTCGACAATCAAAAGGGTCTCTCCTTCATCATTAAGGAGAGACTCTTTTTAGCTCATAGTTTGAAACGGTTGAGTGAGAAGGGGCCGATGTCGAATTCGGTGTGGCCGTCTGTGGCCAATTGGCTCAACACTTCGCCCATGACGCTGCCGAATTTAAAGCCGTGGCCGGTAAAGCCGCAGGCGAAAATGACGCGCTCGTTGTCCGGATGGCGGTCGATGATGAAGTTATGGTCGTCCGAGACAGTGTATAAACAAGTTTTGCCTTGTTTCAACTCTCCGCTCGCTTCCGGCATATACAGGTCCAAGAATCTTCTTAAGTCGCCTTCATCCAATTCGTATTGCCCGAAGTTCTGGGTTTGTTCGTCCGGGTCGATTGGCTGCCCGCCGTCCGACCGTCCGACTTTTACGCCAGCGCCGTCGATGCTCGGGAAGCCGTAGAACATCATCTCGGGACCTTCCACAAAAAACCCCGGAAATTGATCGGCATCGTACATCTCCGGTGCTTCAAACCAGCCGACCGCTTTGCGCGTCGGTTGGATCGGCAATTGCAGGTCCGGCAACAGTTTCTTCGCCCAAGCCCCAGCTGTAACGATCACTTTTTCAGCATAGAAAACACCGTGCGCGGTAGAAATTTTCACGTGATCCCCTTCCTGTATATCGATGTGCTGGACGGGTGTATTCGGCACATAGTGAACGCCGTTTTCAAGCGCCAGTTTTTTGTAAGCACGGATGGCATTTTCGCTGTACAACACGCCTGCCTGTTCCTCAAAGCAGCCGATGAAATGCTCGGGCACAGTGAAGCCAGGCCACCTTTCCTGGATGGCGCCGCTGCTCAATATTTCGAGCGGCAAGCCGTAGCTATTGGCGGCTGCGATGCTTTCGAGCAGAAAAGAGGAGTCTTGCGGGCCGAGTCCGATGACCCCGGTCTTGTCGAACACCTTGTAGCCGGTCTGCTTCTCCAAGTCTTCCCATAATTGCTGCGCGCGCAACACTAACCTAACGTAATGCCTGCCTTCCCCGTAGGCATGGCGGATCAATCGTGTGTCTCCGTGATGGCTGCCGTTCGCATGGGGTGGGTCGAATGCATCGATCACCAATGTCTTCTTGCCTTGCTGTGCCAAAAAGGCGCCGGCGGCCATGCCCATCGTGCCGGCACCGACAATGGCGACATCAAAAACAGTTTCTTCGCTCATCTTGTGTTCACTCCGCTCTTGTATTGGATACATGCCGCCCCGAAGCCCGGCAGCAATGGAATATTAAATCGATGGTATGCAATCCGGCAGGCTTTGTCAATTTCCTCCTGAATTTTTATGCGGAATTTTGATTTATTTTCAAAAAGAGTTTGACAGCAAGGGCTATCTCAAATACTATCGTTAATATGTTAAAAAAATTAAATAACTTATCCAGAGAGACTGAGGGACAGGCCCTATGACGTCCAGCAACCATCATGTTCATGAGAGGTGCTAATTCCTGCAGGATGTATTCATTCTGAGAGATAAGAAATTGGTCAAAGCCTCTTTCCTATTGAAAGAGGCTTTTTTGCATCCAAAAACGGGAAGGGCGCTTGAAAAAGGCCAGGAAGTCTACTGAAACCATAAAAAATCGCATTCAAAAAGGAGCTTGAACCATGAAAAGAAATGCTTACGTAATCGCAACCGCCTGCTTAGTGGGGCTTGCCGGGGCACTAGCCGGCTGTTCGTCGGGAGAGACAGCAAACGCTGACGGAGACCAAGTGATACGCGTTGGGACACAAAATGACTATCCGCCTTTCGCTTTCGCGGATGACGCCAACCAATTGACGGGCTACGACGTGGACATGATGAAAGCCGTCGATGAACAATTGGACGGCTACACGTTCGAATATGTCGCTGTGCCGTGGGACAGCATGTTCCTCGCACTCGAGTCGAATAAAATCCAGGCCATCGCCGACCAAGTGGCGAAAACGCCGGAACGCCAAGAAAAGTATTTGTTCACCGATGAATCGTATTTCGCAGCGGAAACGGTCATTGCAGTAAAAGAAGGCCGCGAAGACATCCAAACGATTGAAGATTTGGAAGGCAAAGCGGTCGGGGCGTTGGCGGGCGATTCTTACACCTTATTGCTGGAGGAATATAACGAAACCGCCGCCGAGCCGATTGAATTGAAATACAGCGAAAGCGGTAACCCGTCGGAAATTCTGCAGGATGTGCAGAACGGCCGTGTCGACGCATACGTCAACGACCCGATCATGATGAACGCGGTACTGGAAAAAAATGAACTCGGCGTGGAGATTGTCGGCCAATCCTTAGTCAATGACGACATGGGAATCGTCTTGAAAGACGAAGAAAAAGGCCAGGAATTGAAGGCCTTGATTGACCCGATCTTGAAACAGCTGAAAGAAGACGGCACCTTGTCCGAACTGTCCGAGAAATGGACCGGCGGCGACTACATCCCTGAATAAGCTAGCGGAAGGACAGAGACAATGGAAAACTTACTGGATGTGAATTTCTTAATCGAGAGCTTTCCCGCCATCCTCTCCAGGCTGCCGGTTACGATCGGCATCGCAGTCGGCTCGCTGCTATTGAGTTTACTCATCGGCGTGGCTGCGGCATTGATCAAAATCTACAAAGTGCCTGTGCTGAGCGTCATCACGTCGATCTATATCTCCTTTATCCGAGGGACGCCTTTATTGGTTCAGATTTACCTGGTGTTTTACGGGATTCCGAAAATCATTTATTTTCTTCAGAGCGAATACGGCTGGCTTCAGTCGGCGGATGTCAATAGCATTGCCCCGGAATTCTATGCGCTGATGGCCTTTTCCATCAATTTGGGCGCGTATCTATCCGAGACGATCCGTTCGGCAATCGAATCGGTCGACCGCGGGCAGTTCGAAGCCGCCAAAGCGATTGGCATGACGCCTGTTCAGATGATGCTGAAGATCGTCTTTCCGCAAGCTCTGACGGTAGCGATCCCGAACCTTGGCAATATGTTCATCAGCACCATCAAAGACACTTCGCTCGTGTTCATCATCGGCGTCATCGATATCATGGGGCAGGCAAAAATCCTCGGCTCCCGGGGTTTGGCGTTCTTTGAAGTGTATATCGCCGTCTCGATCGTCTATTGGATCTTGTGCATTGCCGTCGAGCGCTTATTGGTGAAGATCGAGAAGCGTGCACGCAGATATGAAAGAGGGATTGCTTGATGATTAAATTAGAGAACTTGCATAAATATTACGACCGCCAGCATGTGTTGAAAGGCATCGATTTAACCGTCGAAAAAGGCGAAGTGGTGGCGGTCCTCGGGCCAAGCGGTTCTGGGAAGTCGACGCTGTTGCGCTGCATCAATTTTCTGGAAGATCCGACGAGCGGCATCGTGGAAATCGGTGGAAAGCGGGTGGATGCGGCGGCCGCTAAGAAAAAAGAAGTCTTCGCGCTCAGAACAGCAACAGGGATGGTGTTCCAGCAATACAACCTGTTCAAGAATCTGACCGTGCTACAAAATGTCTCCGTCGGTTTGACGAGCGTTAAGCGGATGAAAAAAAACACGGCTGACAAGAAAAGCATCGAGATGCTGGAACAAGTCGGCTTGTCGAATAAACTGAGCCATTACCCCGCCCAATTATCCGGCGGCCAGCAACAGCGCGTCGGCATCGCCCGGGCGCTCGCTTTGGATCCTGAAGTGCTGTTATTCGACGAACCAACGTCTTCCTTGGACCCCGAACTGGTCGATGAAGTATTGGCCACCATCCGCCGCGTCGCGGACACCGGAAAAACGATGTTCATCGTGACCCATGAATTGAGTTTTGCGCGGGAAATTTCGGACCGCGTCATCTTTATGGAAGACGGCGTCATCATCGAGCAAGGAACGGCTGAGCAAATCTTCACCGAGCCCGCCGTCGAAAGAACGAGACAATTTTTAGGAAAAGCCGTCCAAGGCTGAGGGAATAAAGTGAAACGACTGAGAGCGGAAGGATGGTTTGGGATGAACCCGATTGAACAGGTATTGAACGAGTTCCCGGTCCTGATCGTGGACGGGGCCATGGCGACAGAGCTTGAAAACTATGGATGCAATTTGAATGATTCCTTATGGTCAGCGAAAATATTGATGGAAAAACCGGAGTTAATCAAGCAAGTGCATGCGGATTATTTCCAGGCGGGGGCGGACTGTGCCATTACAGCCAGTTACCAGGCGACCATTGAAGGCTACCGGGAAAGAGGGCTGACAGAATCACAAGCGATCGCGTTGATCGCGAAGTCCGTCCAATTGGCGACGCAAGCGCGCGATGAGTTTTGGGACGATGCGGCG
Organism: Planococcus maritimus; assembly: GCF_001687625.2. Lineage (NCBI taxonomy): Bacteria > Bacillati > Bacillota > Bacilli > Caryophanales > Caryophanaceae > Planococcus > Planococcus maritimus. The sequence goes on along the minus strand of NZ_CP016538.2, from coordinate 3,208,455 downwards.
AATCGAACGGACAGGCCGAAGCCTTTAGTGGCGGCATCTGTCGGCCCGTATGGCGCGTTTTTATCGGACGGTTCCGAATACCGCGGCGGCTATGCAATCGGCGAAGAGCAATTGGCCACATTTCATAGAGAGCGCATCCGGGTGCTGGTGGAAGCAGGGGCGGATATTTTGGCCTGTGAAACTTTGCCTTGCCTAGTGGAAGCGAAAGCGATCGTGAGCGTGCTGGAAGAATTTCCGCAAGTGTCAGCCTGGTTCACATTCAGCGCGAAAGATGAGTTCCATATCAGCGACGGGAAGCTGATTGCGGATTGTGCGAAATGGCTCGAGGAACAACCGCAAGTGGCGGCGATCGGCATTAATTGCACAGCGCCGCAGTTTATCGAATCCTTGATCCAGGAAGTGAAAAGCACGTCTTCGAAACCGGTCATCGTCTATCCAAATTCCGGCGCCACTTACGACCCGGTAAGCAAAACCTGGAGCGAAGAACCATCGGCCAGTGCGTTTTCAGCCAATTCGAAAGCCTGGTATCAAGCGGGTGCTGACATTATCGGCGGCTGTTGCAGCACGACGCCCGCTGATATTGCAGCGATCGCGTCGTGGGCGCGCCAAGGGAAGGCTTCGGAAGTTTAAAGCATCGCCTGCTCGTCTGGTTTTTAAAACCTAGTTGACAAGTAGGTTTTAAATATAGTCTAATATGAATAAGCTTTTTGACTCGTTGCACTGAAGGCTGAAACTAATTGGCTTTATTTTGAAATTACTGGAGGAGGGCTTGCATGAACGAACAATATCCTGTCATAGAAGGGGCGGAAGCTTTCTTTCTGAAAGGCCATAGCATCGGCATCTTATTGTGCCATGGTTTTCTTGGCACGCCGCAAAGCGTCAGAGAGTTAGGCGAAGCGCTCGGAAAACAAGGCTATACGGTTTCCTGTCCACGGTTGCCGGGCCATGGTACTCATTACAAGGATCTGGAACAGTTTTCTTATGACGACTGGTTCGGGACTGTCGAGCGGGCCTATACCGAACTCAGAAAATCGTGCGCAAAGGTCTTTGTCGTCGGGCAATCAATGGGGGGCACTTTAAGTTTGGATCTGGCCAGTCGCCATCCTGAAATTGAAGGGATCGCGTTGATCAATCCGGCGATCGATATTCCCCAGTTTGAAACTTTCCGCCATCAGCCGGCCCACACTTACGTCACAGAAGATGCGCCCGATATCAAAAAAGTGGACGCGGTGGAAATCACTTATGAGCAGGCGCCGGTCAAAGCGTATCAGCAATTGCTCGGCTATCTGGATGCTGTCCGCGCAAAACTTGGCGAAGTTCGCTGCCCGGTCTTGTGTTTCAAGTCACTTGAAGACCATGTCGTGCCGCCTTCTAACACCGATTACCTTCTCGGCAAGATCAGTTCAGAACAGGCGGGCAAGCATGAACTGCATAACTCCTACCATATTGCGTCAATGGACTACGAGTTGGATGTCATCGTTGCCAAGTCCTTAGAATGGATCGAACGGGTGACCGTCGCCCCAGCTGATGCTGCAAAGAATTCATTATATGCATAAAAAGGCATCTTCCTGTTTACGAAAACAGAGAAGATGCCTTTTTCGGTTTTCAGTGGAGACCACGGTTTCCTGATGAGTTTTCATCCTCGCAAACTTCTACCTAACAAAGGTAGAAATATCTACCTAACAAAAGTAGAAATATCCACCTAACAAAGGTAGAACTTTGCGAATATGAGTGTGGACTTGAAAATGAGAGTAGAGAAAATGAAATATCTAACAAATTTACATACAAAAGAAACTAAAAAATCGATTTTGAAGTAAAATAAGTGTAAGGGTTGAGAAAGACCTGCAAACCACACGCTTCAGTTTTATAGTCAGAAACAATGATAGGACGCGAAGCCTGTGATCGTAAAATAGAAAAGAGCCATTTGCCGCTGAGGGGAGAATACGCATTGCTATTGTTATTTGAAGATTTGTTTATCAATTTGTCTGTGCTCATTGCATTGATTTTCATTTATTTGCAATTGAGGAACAGAATCGGCCTGGAGACTATGCCTGCTAAAAAGGCGATCGCGATTGATGGGTTTGCCGGTGGCCTCTTAGGACTGTTGCTAATGTATTTTTCCATTCAAGTAGGTACCGAAACGATTGTCGATTTACGCTTTATCCCGGTCATGCTCTTGCTGATTTTCCTAGGGCCGCCACAAGCGATGCTCAGTGCGGTGCTCATTATCCTGGGACGCTTTTTGCTCGGGGTCAATACCTCTGCACTGGCTGCAACGATTTTAATGGTTATTTTAATCATCGGCTTTCTGGCGATCCGGAAATTTTTTAGCAGCCGTCAGCAGCGTGCAACTCCCTATCAAATGGGATTTGTGATGATTATTTTCTCCAATATTGTCTTCAGCATCATCATCACCGTGCTTATACAGGATCCCGTAATATTGAGGGACTTACTGCCGTCTTATTGGCTGGTCTCAATTGTTGGCGGCATCACCGCAATTTTTTTCGTGGAATACATTCGGAAAACCCAATACCTGTTAATGAAATACGAACAAGAGTCGACTACTGACTTCCTGACAGGCTTGAACAACGTCCGTCAATTTGATGCAATTTGGAATGAACTGATTCGGAGTGCCGTTGAGAAAGATGAAAAATTATCGTTGCTGATCGTTGATATCGACCATTTCAAAACGGTCAACGATACTTATGGGCATCCGGTGGGAGACAAAATTCTAATTGAGCTCGGCAAAGTGTTGAAAAGCGCCAGCCGCTCAGTAGATATCGTTTCAAGAAATGGCGGAGAGGAATTCTCCGTTATTCTTCCAGACTGTCCGCATGAAAAAGCAATTGTTATTGCAGAAAACATCAGGAAGGCAGTCGAAAACCATAAATTCAGAGTATCTCCAAGCCATTCCATCTCCATTACCATCTCAATCGGCGTTGCCACCTACCCAGAAACTGTGGCTGATACCGCTCATATTGTTGAAAAAGCAGATGAGTATTTGTATAGAGCGAAGCGAACAGGCCGAAACAAAGTCTGTGCCAGTTATTGAAAAAGCGCGAGTTGCAGAGGGCTGCAAAAAAAGTATCGTGTTTTTTACCATATTGCTGTTCAGTTCGGTTCTAGTTTAGTATAATTCTAATGTAAGAATGATTATACGTAGTTGATTGCTTTAAACCACGTGAGCATTAACTAGCAATACATTCATTAGGAGGTTTTTAACAGATGGATAACAACGACCAAAAGCGCCACACTGCAGCATCAGATGCACAATGCCCATTCACGGGAGCAGGAAGCGGCCAACCGACGAGCCAAACAGGTGGACATCAGGATAGCGCCATCACGACTTCGAATAAACCAGGCAAAACACAAAATAAAGACTGGTGGCCGAATATGTTGAATATCAACATTTTGCACCAGCATGATACGAAAACAAACCCTCTAGGGGACGAATTTGACTACCAAACGGAATTCGAGAAATTGGATTACGATGCATTAAAACAAGATCTTCGTGACTTGATGACCGACAGCCAGGATTGGTGGCCAGCGGATTACGGCCATTACGGCGGATTGTTCATCCGTATGTCTTGGCACGCTGCGGGTACTTACCGCACAATGGACGGCCGCGGAGGCGGTTCTACAGGCAACCAACGTTTCGCGCCGCTTAACAGCTGGCCGGATAACGTCAACTTGGACAAAGCGCGCCGTTTGCTTTGGCCGATCAAGAAAAAATACGGAAACAAAATTTCATGGGCTGACTTGCTTGTCCTAACAGGCAACGTGGCACTTGAATCCATGGGCTTCAAAACCTTCGGATTCGGCGCAGGCCGTGAAGATATTTGGGCGCCTGAAGAAGACGTCTACTGGGGTAATGAAAAAGAGTGGTTGACGGATAACCGTTATTCAGGCGACCGCGAATTGGAAAACCCGTTGGCAGCCGTTGAAATGGGCTTGATCTATGTAAATCCAGAAGGACCAAACGGCAAACCGGATCCACTTGCAAGTGCAAGAGATATCCGTGAAACCTTCTCCCGTATGGGGATGAACGACGAAGAAACGGTTGCCTTGATCGCAGGCGGCCACACATTCGGTAAAGCACACGGCGCTGGAGATCCTTCCAACGTAGGTGACGATCCGGAAGCGGCAGTCATGGAAAACATGGGCATTGGCTGGAAGAGCACACACGGCTCTGGAAAAGGCCGCGACACGATTTCAAGTGGTATCGAAGGGGCATGGACGGCTAATCCGACTCAATGGGATAACGGCTATTACGAGCAATTGCTAGGCTATGAGTGGGAATTGACAAAATCTCCTGCCGGCGCTTACCAATGGACAGCAGTAGATCTATCCGAAGGCCAGATGGCACCAGATGCAGAAGATTCTTCGATCAAAGTGAAAACAATGATGACAACTGCTGATATGGCGCTTCGCGTAGATCCAGAATACGAAAAAATCTCTCGCCGTTATTATGAAAACATGGACGAGTTCCAAGATGCGTTTGCGCGTGCCTGGTTCAAACTTCTTCACCGCGATATGGGCCCGAAAGTCCGCTACTGGGGACCAGAAGTTCCAGAAGAAGAGTTAATTTGGCAAGATCCAACACCAGCAGCGCCAGCAACGTTGAAAGACAAAGAACTCGATGAACTGAAAGCGAAAATCCTCGAGAGCGGTATTAACCCGCAGCAGCTTGTCAAAACAGCGTGGGCTTCTGCCAGCACATACCGCGGTTCAGACAAACGCGGCGGTGCCAACGGAGCGCGTATCCGCTTTGCACCTCAGCGCAGCTGGGATGCTAACGAGCCGCAAGAATTGGAAAAAGTGCTCAGCTTCTATGAGGAATTGAAAGCAGAAACAGGCGATAAAGTGAGCATCGCTGACTTGATCGTCCTTGGCGGTAACGCAGCGATCGAACAAGCAGTGAAAGCAGCTGGCTTCGATATCGAAGTTCCATTCGCACAAGGCCGCGGAGACGCTCTTGAAGAGCAGACGGATGCTGAAAGCTTCAAAGTTCTTGAGCCACTATCTGACGGTTTCAGAAACTTCCACAAGAAAGAATACGCAACGAGCCCGGAAGAAATGTTGTTGGATAAAGCACAATTGCTTGGCCTGACAGCTCCGGAAATGACTGCTCTTGTCGGCGGCATGCGCGCACTTGGCGCAAACCACGAAGGTTCTACAGCAGGCGTCTTGACTGATAACGTTGGCGTCTTGACCAACGACTTCTTCACGAAGCTATTGGATATGGACATCGAATGGTCACCGGTAGAGTTCAACAAATACGAAGGCAAAAACCTTGCAACAGGCGAATCAGCCGGCACTGCAACGCGTATCGACCTAGTATTTGGCTCGAACTCCATCTTGCGTGCAATTGCTGAAGTATATGCTCAAGACGACAACAAAGAAAGATTCGTCCGCGACTTCATCAAAGCATGGAACAAAGTCATGAATGCCGATCGTTTCGATTTGCAGAACTAAATCAATGGATAAACTGGTCAGCTTCGTGCTGGCCAGTTTTTTTATGCAGGAATTTCGCTTCCCGAAAAAGATTTCAGAAAAATGTAATTTCTTGTTGGGTTTAATGGTAAACTGGAAATAAGAGCAATCACCTTAGAATAAATTTTTCGCGCAGCTTATCCGACGATGCCACGGGTTTTTATTTGAAAAACAGTAGGGAGAGGATTGCATTGCCGAAAAGAAAAAGTGTGTACCAAAAGAGTTTGAGCATAGGGGTGCTCAGTTCCGCTTTGCTCATGGCAGGATGTGGAACTGGAGATCCCATTGCTGAAAATCCGGCAACTAGTGAAAAAGCCGATATAGCAACAACTGCTTCGGATGGCTCCGGTGAAACAGAAGAATCGGAAGACGACGCAGAAATGGAAGAAACGGAAGAAGTTCAGGAGGAGGAAGAAGAAGCAGAAGCCGAGACTGCTGCCACTGGCGAAGATGAGCAAGCGGTGCCTGCAGATCAAATGGGCATTACGATGCCGCTACGACTCGGAACGCCTCTAGCGGATTTAATTGAGCATTATGGACAACCGACTTACGATGATTTCTTTCTTGGAAGCCGACTTGTCGTATTTAACAAAGAGGACGGTTATTTCTTGGATGACCAGAATGTGGCGAAAGGATTTTATATCGGGAATCCGGATATCTCTGTTTTCGATACCCGCATTGGCATGACATTTGGAGAAATTGATGAAATTCTGGGAGCAAAAGGCGAAGTAGGATACGACGAATCGGAAACTCAGTATTATTTGAATATCCATTACGTCGAAAACTATAAAATTACGTATTCTGCTGAAACAGAAGATGGCCCGGTCGTAGAAATCGTTGTTATTAGAAGTAAATAAAGCCGTCTTACGGGCTGTCGTTATAGTATGTAAAAGTTAATGAAATCATCAAGTGGGTTTAGCTGAGGCTAAGCCCACTTTTTTATAGAGAGCAGCCTGAAACTTGCGACAGTCCCTGTGAAAGCTGATTTTATACCGAGAACTCATCAAAAAACGCTTTTTGAATTCATTAAAATGGGCGAGAGTCGATAAGCAGGAGAAAGCGTGCAAAGTGTCAAAAGTAAAGAGAGGGCGAACGCTAGGCAGAACGGAGTTTCAAGAATATAAGTTTATGAAGGAGGAGTTTAGATGGGTGCGCACGGACAAGGCTTTACGGAGCAACAAAGCGAAGAATTGCTCGGGATTTTGAAACAACGCTTTGAACAAAATGAACAGCGCCACGAGAAAATGGGCTGGGACAATATTCTCTTGAAGCTGAACGAAAACCCAGAGAAGTTAGCGGTTTTGCATCGCATGGAAGAAACCGGCGGGGAGCCCGATGTGGTTGGCTATGAAGTGGAAACCGGGATGTTCTTGTTTTGTGATTGTTCAAAAGAAAGCCCTACAGGACGCAGAAGCCTATGCTACGACCGAGCAGCGCTGGAATCGCGTAAAAAGAACAAACCAGAAAGTTCGGCAGTCGATATGGCCGTTGAACTCGGCATCGAATTATTGACAGAAGATCAATACCGCACTCTCCAGACTTTGGAAGAGTTTGACTTAAAGACCTCGAGTTGGTTAGAGACACCCGAGGAAATTCGAGAACGCGGAGGAGCGATTTTCGGCGACTGCCGATACGGACAAGTTTTTGTTTATCACAATGGAGCCGATTCTTATTATGCTGCAAGAGGATTCAGGGGAATAGTAAAAGTATAAGCAGTGAACGATGTTTCACGTGGAACTACATGTGATTTCGACATTTTTACTGGTTAAGAAGGTAAAACAGAAAGGGAGTCAGGATGAAACAATTATTCATTAAGCAAAAAATATTTAGCTTGAGCGAAAAATTCACGGTTAAAGACGAACAGGAAAGGGATCAATATTTTATAGAAGGCAGCTTTTTCAAAATTCCCAAAACCTTTTCAATCTTAGATACTGAAAATCAGGAAATCGGAATGATCACGAAAAAGACGTTCAGTTTTCTGCCAACATTTTTTGTGGAAGTGGATGGTCGGGAATCGGTCATGATTAAAAAAGAATTTACTTTTTTTAAGCCTCGCTACGCCATTGAAGCAGAAGGCATCGATGTACAAGGGAATTGGTGGGAGATGAGTTTTGATATTCTTCGGCACGGAACGGTCATCGGTTCGGTCAGCAAGCAATGGCTCAGTTGGGGAGACACCTACCAAGTGGATATTTTAGATGAAACAATGGAACATCTGATCATTTCGCTGGTCGTGGCGATTGATTGTGTGAAGGCGGATCAATCTTCTTCGAGAGAATAATAAAAAACTTAATCATGTACTCAAGAGTTCGACACCTGCGTAAATAGTGGGTGTTTTTTTAATATTTGTTAAAATATCTGAAAAATTAGATTTGAAAATTTATTCCACTAACTTTATACTTGGAATTATCTTGCTCCTCTAACGCTTTATTGTATTAGAGAAAGAGAGTGGAATGGAGGCGGAAATCAATGGAGAAGAAAGTGCGTAACTTGTTCTATTTTTTTATCGCGTTCGGCATCGCATTGCTGGCCGGATGTTCAGGTGACGAGACAAAAAGTAGTTCCGGTGCTGTATCGGAAGATGAAAAAAGCGGAGGGACTTTAGTATATGGACGCGGCGCCGATTCGGTCAGTTTGGATCCAATCAATGTAACGGACGGTGAATCGATTCGGGTCACGCACAATATTTATGAAACATTATTGGAGTACGACCACAATTTGGAACTTCAGCCGAAACTGGCGACGGATTATAGCTCAAGCGAAGATGGTCTGACCTGGACGTTCCAGCTGCGTGAAGGTGTCAAGTTCCACGATGGCACCGATTTTAACGCAGAAGCTGTGGTCTTTAATTTCGAACGCTGGATGGATCCGGAAAACCCATACCATGAAGGGGATTTTCCTTATTATCCATTTCTGTACGGTGGATTTAAAGGAGACGACAACCACTTGATTGAATCGGTGACAGCTACAAGTGAGCATGAACTAGAAATCGTCTTGAAGCGAAAAACTGCGCCGTTCCTCAGCTATTTGGCGATTTCCATGTTTGGGATCGCAAGCCCTGCAGCGATTGAACAATACGGGACTGACATCGGCGAGAATCCGGTCGGGACGGGGCCATTCAAGTTCGAAGAATGGAACCGCAATAACACCATCACGCTTTCCAAAAACGAAGAGTATTGGATGGACGGCAAACCCTACCTCGATCAAGTCATCTATCAGGTCGTCCCGGAGAACTCTGCACGCTTGAATGCCTTGCAGACAGGGGAAATCGATATTGTGGATGGAATGAACGCAAGCGATACGACGATTGTGGAAGACACTGAAGGCATCGAGCTGCTAAAACGCCCGAGCTTCAATATCGGGTATATGGCATTCAATATGGAAAAAGAACCGTTCGACGATCCATTAGTGCGCAAGGCCATCAATATGGCGATTGATAAAGAAGAAATCGTTGATGCATTTTATAACGGATTGGCAGATCCCGCGACAAGCCCGCTGCCACCGTCTCTTTGGAGCCATGACGACTCGCTTGAGAAATACGACTACAACGTAGAGGAAGCGAAAAAGCTATTGGCGGAAGCGGGATTGGAAGACGGGTTTACGACGGAGCTGCATACGATGAGCAATCCGCGTCCTTATTTGCCGGAGCCAATGAAAATTGCGGAAGCGATTCAGTCGGATTTGGCTGAAATCGGCATTACCGCGGAAATCGTGTCGTCTGAATGGGCAACTTATTTAGAAGATACGAAGAATGGCAAGCACAGCATGGCCATGTACGGCTGGACTGGTGTCATGGCGGACCCGGACAATTTCCTTTATCCGAATCTCAGTAAAACGAACGCCGAAGTGCCTGCGCAAAACATTGCGTTTTACAAGAGCGATGAATTCACGTCTTTGATCACAGAAGCGCGTGAAACGATTGACCAGGACAAGCGTACAGAACTGTACCAGCAAGCCCAGCAATTGTTCCAGGAAGACGCACCATGGACAATGCTTGCGTATACGACACCGCCATTAGCGCAAAGCGATTTTGTGGAAGACTACAATCCACATCCGATGAGCAACGATTTAATGACGGATGTCTATCTATCAAATTAAGTAATTGGAGTTGAGCCGCAGTGTATGAAGTATTGAAGGAATTATGTGGATTAGTGGGGCCAAGTGGCTTTGAACAAGATGTACAGCGCTATATTAAAGGCAAAATAGAAGACAAGGTGGCGTCTTGCGAGGTGGACCCGCTCGGCAACATCATCGCGACGATTCCAGCGACCGATCCTTCCTTGCCGTCGATCCTGCTCGCCGCGCATTCAGATGAAATCGGCTTTATCGTCAAAAAGGTTGAAGCGAACGGCACGCTGCGCTTTGAGCAGCTCGGAGGATTCGACAACCGCACCTTGCTGGCCCAGCCGGTGACGATTAAAGGCGATCGCGGCTATATTCATGGCGTCATCGGGACACTTGCTGTCCATTACGTGAAATGGGATGATCCGAAGAGGATTGCCTCACACCGCGAGCTTTATATCGATATCGGGGCAGCTTCGCCTGAAGAAGTCGCGCAAATGGGCGTCAGGGTCGGCCAGCCAATCAGTTATGGCAGCGAATTAAAGCTCATTGGCGATGCCAAGCAAAACCGCGTTGTTGGAAAAGCCTTAGATGACCGGGCAGGTTGTGCGGTGTTGATGGAGTTAATCGACCAATTCCATCAAAAAGAAAATTTGGTGCATGGCGATGTTCATTTCGTATTTACCGTCCAGGAAGAAGTCGGACTCCGAGGTGCATCTGTGTTGAGTGCGAACCTGCAGCCAGATTTTGCCTTAGCGATCGATACGACGCCGACAAGCGACACGAATGATGTGTTAATGACGGGCACCCGTAAACTCGGTGCAGGGCCGTGCATCAAGCTAACGGACAAATCCTTGATCTCACATCCATTGGTGACGGGCCTATTGGAAAAAGTGGCTACCGAGCAAGCGATTCCGTATCAGCATGAAATTTTTATGGGTATTGGAACGGACGCTGGAGCAATTCATATGACGCATAAAGGCGTTTCGTCCGGTGTCGTCTCGATTCCTTCACGCTATACGCATACACCGATTGAAATCGTGGACCTTGAGGATTTGGCGCACACTGTCGAATTAGTGAAACACTTCATTTTATCGGCCACTGAATTAAACGGGAAGACCTTCCTGGATACTTAAAAAAGTTATGAACGCCTTTCAATTTGCGAACCTTCGGGTAAGCACGTTGAAAGGCATTTTTTTAGAAAAAAATTTAGGGTTTCAAGTGAATTCCCTTATATGACAGAAAATTGAAACTTGTGTCCGGCTTTTTCGTACTAAGGGTAAAGGAGGCGGACGGTATGAAGGAAGGGGAAAGGAAACTGAAATTTGCGCTCGCTGTGCTCTTGGCTTTAGTTATCTTAAGCGGGTGCCTGGCAGCAAAAGCGGATGACCCGAAAATGGCGGCGATCGAGCGGGTATTGGAGCAGCAATTCAACGGGCCTGATGAGGAATTCTTAAAGGCGATGTGGAATCCGGCCAACAAACAAATCGTGGACGGAGTTGAAGTGAATGAGGCCTTTGAACAACAAGTGAATGAAAAATACGGAGAATATTTCACGGATCAGGAATTGGATCAATTCATGAAAGTTTTCGGTACCTATTTCCCGGGGCTGGCTGATATTTATGGCTATGAGCTGCGCTTAGAAAAAGTGGACATCGAATTGAGTGAAACGACAGCGAACCGCTATACGTTCACAGCAGGGGTGGCGTTTCAAAAAGCAGGGGGAAAAGAGCAGCACGCTGAAGTGAAAGGCGTCGTCCTATTTTCGTCCGTCCAGAAAGGCAAAATCGGCAAGTTTATTTATACAGACGACGAAGGCTTATCAGAACGGTTAAAACAATAACGATTGAGAGGGAGGGATACTTGTGTTCAATGAATCATCGAAGTGCCGAGTGTGCGGCAAAGAGATCGAAGGCGGCGAACCGGTCCATCTCGAGATGCGCTACCCGAAGAGAAGAGGATTCACCGAAATCAAAGCCTATTTAAAACTGGAAGCTCGGTTTACGTGCGATGCATGTGCTAACAACAAAACATAAAGAAGCCTCCAATATAAGCAGATCGCTAAAAGTCAATGTTCGCATAATGCTTTCAATGTGCTGCTGAGGGCTTGTAGGCATACTAACTGCTGCACCTGCTACAAGTACAGCTGAGTAATGATCAACAAAGTTACCGAAAAACCACTCGCTTTTTCGCGGAACAACGGAAAGGCTATATAAATACATAGGCATTCGCTACAAGGGCAGGCTGAAGTTTTAGCTAGCCTTTTTTATTTGAGAATAAATAAAAGCTTAAAAACGCACTTGCGCAATAAAGCACAAAAGGATATGATTTAAATCGTAATTATTACTCTTTGTATGCCGTTTGCATGGCTATTCGCTCTGATCGGAAGTTTTGCCCTACATAGAATGTTTTAGCCCGCTGTTATAGGAGGCCGAAATTTTTTTGCTTTGTAAATCGTAACGGTTACTTTTGGTGGCTTATGTTGAGCAGCCATTCAGAAAAAATATTTGTATATCGAATCAGTTTCGACGAGGTTATTTAAAAAGGAGAAGATGTTATGAAGAAATTATTGCTTTTACTTGCTACAGTCGCCGTTACGGCGCTAGTGCTATCCGCCTGTTCCGATTCGGCGGCAAAAAATGAGGAAGGGAACGTCAAAGAAGTGAATTTATTGTTTAATTTTGCGACCAATTCACTGGACCCTCATGTCGACACCAGTTATGTACCGGTGCGGGCAGGAATTGCCGAGACTTTGGTTTATTTGAACGACGAGACTTTGGAGATTGAACCATGGCTGGCAAAGAGCTGGTCGAGTGAGGATGGCCAGACTTGGACGTTCCAGCTGCGCGGAGACGTGAAGTTTCAAAACGGCAAGGCGATGGACGGTGAAGCGGTGAAAGCTTCTCTAGAACGGGCCATGGCCGATAATATTGCTATCAAGAATGCCTTGCGCATCGAATCGATTACAGCAGAAGCATCGGAACTGACCATCAAAACGACGAAGCCGTTCCCGGAATTCCCGTCCGAACTGGTGCATCCCAATACGGCGATCATCGATGTGGACGGAACCGACTTCATCAATAAACCTGTCGGCACAGGGCCGTTTGCCGTCGAATTATTTACGCCTGGCACGGCTGTAGACTTGGTGCGCTTTGAAGACTATTGGGACGGCGCTGCAAAACTGGAAAAAGCGAGATTTTCATTTAACGAAGACGCCAATGCCCGTTCGCTTGCGCTGGAGTCAAAAGGCGCGGACATCGTGTTCCGCCCGGAAGTGGAATCGGTCGAGCAATTGGAAGCGATTGAAGGCGTGACGGTCGAGTCGACTTCGACTTTCCGTGTCCATCAGCTGACGATGAATCTCGAACGCGAATCCTTGAAAGACGTCCATGTCCGACGGGCAATCGATGCACTGATTGACCGTAATATGATCGCTGAGACAATTTTAAGCGGCCATGCGGAAGTGGCAAACGGGCCATTCCCATCTTCCTTCTCCTTTTCGCCGGATTACCCTGAAAAAGAATATGGAATCGATGAAGCGCGCAAGCTATTGGAACAGGCAGGCTATACAGAGCAAGATGGTGTTATGCAAAAAGACGGTGAGCCGTTGATATGGACGTTGTTGACGTATAGCGCACGTGCTGATTTGCCTTTGATTGCCCAAGTGTTTCAATCAGCAGCCGGTGAGCTTGGTGTTGAAGTGGTAATTGAGCAAATCGAAATACCGGAAGAGCATATGGCTACTAACCGTGACTGGGATTTGGCGACTTACAGCAATTTAACGGCGCCTCGCGGGGATGCGGGTTATTATTTGAACGCGACCTATCATCCGGAAGGTGCCTTGAATTTCAGTGGGGCAGATGATGAACAGCTGACGGCGATGATTGATGAATTGAACCAGGTGGTCGGACAGGAGCAGCGTTCGGATATTGCCAAAGACATTGCTAGCTACGTCGATGAACAGATGTACAACTCGTTTGTGTTGCATCCAAATACGCTCGTCGCCTACAACTCCGACAAGGTGAAAAATTGGACGACGACGAGAAGCGAGTATTATATGCTGACGAACGAATTGGATGTGCAGTAAGTGATCCGGATCATCACGCGCCGTTTAGTCGAAGTTGCGGTGTTTCTCTTACTGATTACGTTCGTCAGTTTCCTGTTCGCCCGCATGGCTCCGGGAGATCCGGTGCTATCGATCCTGCGCGTCGATGATTTATCGGTTTCGGCCGATCAAGTGGAGCAACTACGCGAGGACATGGGATTTAACGAGCCCTTGCTTGTGCAATACGGCGAGTGGTTGGCCGATTTTGTTCGTTTGGATTTCGGAAATTCCTATATTTCCAACCAGCCGGTCATGGACATGCTGCGAGGCGGTGTTCCGGCAACTTTAGAATTGACGCTCGGCGGGCTGTTCGTCATGGTACTCGTTGCTTTACCGCTCGGTTCCCTTTCCGCCCTGCACAGAGGCAGCTGGATCGACCAGGTAAGCCGCGGCGTCTCACTAATCGGAGCGGCCATTCCAAGTTTTTGGCTGGGCCTTATTTTGATCGATCTGTTCGGCGTTCGCCTGGGGTGGCTGCCGACTATGGGGAGGGACGGCTTGCATTCTGCCGTCCTTCCCTCTATTACGTTGGGCCTTGCGATGTCGAGTGTCTATGTCCGGCTATTGCGCTCGAGTTTGATCGATGCCTTGAACCAGGAGAATATCCGAGCTGCTCGTGCCCGGGGAATTCCAGAACCGCGAATTTTCTTCAGCCATGTGCTACGCGCGAGTTTGCCTCCAGTCATCACCGTTTTCGGCGTCAGCCTCGGCAGTTTGATCGGTGGCGTGGTGGTCATTGAAGTGATTTTCGCTTATCCCGGAATCGGCAAAATGGTCGTTGATGCCATTCGCAGCAGGGATTACCCGATGATCCAGGGCTATATTTTCGTCATGGCCATGTTGGTGTTTGCCCTTAATAGCCTTGTCGATTTGTGCTATCGCTACTTGAATCCGGAGCTGCGCTTAAAAGGAAAGGGGAGAGCAAGATGAAGAGTCAATTTGCCAGTTACAAAGCACGCCTTACCCAAATTTCCTTAGCGGCCATCCTGTTGCTAATCACTGTGATTGCGGCGTATGCGTTTCTCGTATTGAAGCATGATCCGGAATTTGTCGATTTGAATGGGCGATTGCTTCCAATGAGCTGGCAGCATCCGTTTGGCACCGATCATTTGGGCCGCGATATGCTGACACGCATTTTGCTTGGATTTCAATTGACAGTGGGCTATGGCTTTGTGGCGTTGCTACTAGCATCAGCTATTGGCGTGTCGATCGGCGTTATTGCCGGATTTAAAGGTGGTATCGTTGATCGCCTCCTGATGAGAGTGGCGGATGCGTTTTTGGCGTTCCCGGATACGGTTGTCGCGATCGTGCTGAGCGGTTTGCTCGGTGCCGGACTCGAAAATCTGCTATTGGCGATCGTGTTGGTTAGATGGGTAAATTACGCACGCCTCGCCCGCAGCACCGTGGTCACGGAACGGCAAAAGGATTACATCACCATGGCCAGAATCAATGGCCTGAGTGAAGGGCGCATCATGCGCAAGCATTTATTTCCCCATCTGATTGGCCATATTCTCGTGCTCGCGAGCCTGGACCTGGGAAAAATCATTTTATTGATTTCTTCCCTTTCGTATATTGGGCTTGGCGCACAGCCGCCGGCACCAGAATGGGGCGCGATGCTCAATGAAGCCCGCCCATATTTTCAGACAGTGCCTGCCTTAATGATCTACCCGGGACTCGCCATCGTAACGGTCGTCTTGTTCTCCAATTTGCTTGGCGATTATTTACGCGATAAATTTGACGTGAAAAAGGAAGTGGCAGAATGACTTTGCTTTCCGTACAAAACTTAACAGTCCAGGCCGGAGAAGCCTCACTCGCAAAAAATATTTCCTTTGATATCCAAAAAGGCGAATGGCTTGCGATCATCGGGCAGAGCGGCAGCGGCAAAAGCGTCACCGCTTCAGCAATCGGCCGCTTGCTTGCACCCAATCTAAACGCCAGCGGCAAAGCAATTTACAACGGTGTGGATTTGCTGCAGCTGGACGGAAAACAAATGCGTCGTTTGCGAGGGACGGCCATTTCTTACATCTTTCAAGACTACCAAGGTTCCTTCACGCCGTTTCACACCATTGGTCGCCATTTTGATGAATTCTTGAAAACTCATTTCCGGTTGCCGAAAAAGCGCAGGCGCGAAATGGCAGAACGAGCGCTCGAGTCAGTCGGTTTGCGACCAGAATTGTATACGCGCTACCCGTTTCAATTGAGCGGCGGTCAGCTTCAGCGCAGCTCGATAGCTTTAGCTCTGTTAACCAAGCCGGAGCTCGTCATTGCAGACGAACCGACGGCCGCACTTGATAGCATTTCAGCTTTCAAAGTACTCGGTTTACTTGCAGAACTGCAGCAGGAAACGGGTTGTGCGATGCTGTTCATCACTCACGATCTTCGGCATGTGCGAAAATACGCCGATCAAATCGTTGTCATGAAAGAAGGGACAGTCGTTGAAAAAGGCGAGAAGAATAGCGTTCTGTCGCAGCCGCAGCATTCCTATACCCGCTCGCTGATGGCGGCTTCGCCAAGCTTGTCCGAAGCCGCCCAGTTGCTGAAAGGAGAGGACATGGCATGAGCTTACTGCAGTTGAACAATGTCCAAAAGTCTTATCAGCCGGGAGTTGCGGTGCTAAAAGATATCCATTTCTCGATTGAACGTCAGGAATGTGTCGGGATTGTCGGTGAGAGTGGATGCGGGAAAAGCACGCTCGCTCGTTGCATTTTACAGCTGGACCAGCTGGATGAGGGAGAAATCGTTTTTGACGGTGTGCCTTTACAGAATAAGTCCGAGCGGGAAATTCGCCCGTACCGCCGCCACTTGCAAACCGTCATGCAAGATCCGGCTTCTTCTTTGAATCCGAAGTTAAAAATCCGGCATTCATTAATGGAGCCTTTTCGCCAGTTTGGGGCGCAAGTGTCGTTGACGCATTTCCAGCATGGCAGTGAAGAAGAGCTGGCGCGCCAATTGATGGAAGCAGTGGAACTGTCCCCGGACCTATTGTCTCGCTATCCTCATGAGTTGAGCGGTGGCCAGAAGCAACGTATCTCGATTGCACGCGCGATCAGCCTAGAGCCGGCGCTTGTGGTGTTAGATGAACCGACTTCGAGTTTGGATGTTCTGACACAAATGTCGATCTTAAAGCTGCTGGATCATCTCCGGGAAGCATTGGATTTATCGTATTTGCTCATCTCCCACGATCTATTGGCCATTCAGGCATTAAGCCAGAAAATACTGGTCATGAAAGAGGGGGAGATCGTCGACCGCTTCGACAAAGGCGATTTGTTTTCAGCGGAACGCCATCCTTATACACAACAATTGGTTTCGTTATTCGACTAAACAGAGGTGGATCATGAATCACAAAAAATACTTGGCTTTGGCCTTGCCGTTAACTTTTTCCACCGTAACGACGCCCTTGCTAGGTGCTGTGGATACAGCGGTCGTCGGGCAATTATCGGACCCTGCGTATCTCGGGGGCGTCGCGATCGGCACCGTGGTCTTTAATACGATGTACTGGCTGTTCGGCTTTTTGCGTGTCAGTACTTCAGGTTTTGCGGCTCAGGCACTTGGCGCGCGCGATGAACTGCAGGAAACGCTGTCGTTTATCCGACCGTTTTTCATCGCGCTGTTAATCGGGCTCGTCTTCCTGATTCTCCAAAATCCAATCGCGACAGCTGCGATGGCCTTGCTCAATCCGGCACAGGACGTAGAGGCCTTGGCGCGGGATTATTTCCATATCCGCGTCTGGGGCGTGCCGGTGACGTTCATCAATTACGTCGTTCTCGGCTGGCTGATGGGCATGTCGCGCATCCGCCTGGCGGTGACGATCCAAATTGCCATGAACTTGTTGAATATTGCGCTCGACTTGTTGTTCGTGACTGGGTTCGCTTGGGGAGTCACAGGGGTTGCATCAGCCACCTTGATCGCCGAAGTGAGCGCCATGGTGTTGGGCATTTACTTCCTCATGAAACGGACGCAATTCACGTTGAAGCTATTGCCGCTCGGGCAGATTTTCGAAGGCGCAGCTTTGAAAAAGATGATTGCTGTGAATCAGGATTTGTTTATCCGGACGGTGTGCCTGCTCGCCGTATTCAATATTTTTACATACAAAAGTGCGGCGTTTGGTACGGAGACATTGGCTGCCAATGCCGTGCTGATCCAAATTCATTATTTGATGGCGTATTTTTTCGACGGCTTCTCGAATGCTTCGAGCATTTTATCCGGCAAAGCGGTCGGATCGAAAGACGAGGGCTTGTATAAACGCACGCTCACTTTGGCCAGCCAGTGGGCGCTGATCACGGCGTTGTTTTTGACGGCTATGTATGGGCTGTTCAGCGGCCCGGTCATTCGTTTGTTTACAGGGATTCCGGAAGTCATCACCATTGCCTCTGATTACAGCATATGGCTATTGCTATTTCCGATTTCGACGAGCATCGGCATCATTTACTATGGGATTTTCACAGGGGCCACGGAGACAGCGCCAGTTCGAAAATCGATGATGATGGCGTTGCTGTTGTTTTTGGCCGTCTATTTTCTCGCTGTTCCCTTGTTCGGCAATCATGGCTTATGGCTCGCATTTATTGCATTTAGCGCAGGCCGTTCCGTGTTTCTCTCCCTTTTTATTCCTAGGTTAAATAGCTATTTTTCTAGTTGAGTCTCAGTAAATTCCCATTCTCATATTCCTATAATCAATTAAAAGTGGTAAGGTGGAAAAAATGGAAATTAATTGATTATTTTTATTCTGATTACAATGTTGCAAGAGAAGTAACCGCCACGTTATCAGAGATGAAATGGGGGATCGTCATGTCGAATATGGAAATGTTCGGACTAGGCAGCTGGACAGGAGTGGTATCAGCGTTCTTGTTAGTGGCTAGCTTTTACTTTACGTTAACGTTTTTCGAGCAATTGAAATCACAAGATGCGCGCTTAACCACACAGGCGAAGATAGCAGCCGTGATTTGTTTGGCCATCGCCTTGCTGTTGCCGGCTGTTTATCAACTGTATTTTGTCAATGAAATGATGCGCTAAGCAGCTAGTTTCACAATTTGAAAGTCGAAAACCTTCAGCAGGTTCTCGGCCTTTTTTCGTTTTAGCCGTTCTTTGCCTTTTGTGAAAAAGGGTTTTGGCCATGAATTGGAGAAAACTAATCAATAAGCGAAAGCGGAAATGGATGGTGGGAAAATATCATGATGTATAATTTAGGAGATATCATCGCAACAATTTTTTTGCTGGGCTTTTTCATCCTGCTTGTTGTATTGGTTGTCGCGGCAGTCAAAGCATCAGTCAATCGAAAACAGCAACAAGTCGACGAATCGGATTTGAAAAAACACGTTGAGGCACTGGAATTGCGCGTGAAAAAACTGGAGAATGAACAATGAATAGAAGATGACGAGCGATAGCGGAAGGGGGAAAGAAAATGTCTGGTGGAATTATCGTGACACTCATTATTTTTGGACTTTTTCTGCTAATTACGGGGCTGTTGGTCGGCAGTATTCTCGTAATGCTGAAAAAGAGCAAGTCCAATAAAGTGGATGAGGCGCCAAGCCAAGAAGCACCTATGAAAAGCGTCAGTGGAAAAGAACGAAACATATCTGAGGACGAAGAACGGTAAAGGAGCAGGGAGCGAATGCCTGCTTCTTTTTTAATCCAACAGAAAATGACAGGAGATGATCTAATGGCACGATGCGAATGGCCAAAAGGCGACGAACGGATGCAAGCCTATCATGACGAGGAATGGTGCCGGCCGAGCCGTGATGAACGCTATTTATTCGAAATGCTGAGCTTAGAAGGCGCACAGGCAGGTTTATCCTGGCAGATCGTGCTGTCCAAACGCGATAGCTATCAAAGCGCATTTCATAATTTCGATATCGAGTACTGCGCCGCTTTGACGGACGAAGCCCTAGCCGAGATCAAAGAGCAGCACGGCGTCATCAAACACGGCGCCAAACTAGCATCTGTCCGCTCGAATGCCCAGGCGGTAAAAGAGATCCAAACCGAATTCACCAGTTTCGCCGACTACCTATGGAGTTTTACAAACGATAAAGCGGTAATCAATGAATGGCCATCAGACGGTCAGATTCCCGCCCAATCGGAGTTGTCCGTAAAGCTCAGCAAGGAGTTAAAAAAGCGCGGCTTTAAATTTGTCGGCCCGGTCACGACCTATTCGTTTCTTCAGGCGATAGGGATGATTGATGATCATATCATTAGCTGTCCGTTTCATACTAAAAATCGAAAATAAACGCTTAGTACAAGTCGGATGGTGTGTGGTCATTTGTTGGTTTCGTGCTAAGAATGAAGGCTTATTGAGTAGGGCGAATCCGGTATGCTGAGCTGATTCTACTCGCTCGAAGGACGATTCTACTTCTTTACTACAGAAATCCGCTTTTTCGTGTCATGACTTTGCGCAAAAGGCTAATTTTCTTTAATCCTTACGCAAAATGGTTTATAATTGTCTGTTAGTAGTAGAGATTTTGTGTCAAACAGGCATACAATAGATGATGGATTTAATACGGAAGCGGCGGACTCGAAAAGCCGCTAATACTCGCGTAGAAAAGGAAGGTATACATGAGCAATAGAGAAACTGATACAGATGTAATCTTGATCGGTGCTGGTATTATGAGTGCGACTTTGGGGATTCTTTTGAAAGAATTATCTCCAGACATGAAAATCAATGTGTTCGAGAAATTGTCGAGCCCTGGCGAAGAAAGTTCAAACGAATGGAACAACGCCGGGACTGGCCACGCAGCCCTTTGTGAGTTGAACTACACGAAAGAAAAGCCAGACGGCACGATGGACATCAGCAAAGCCATCGACGTTAACGAACAATTCCAGGTATCGGCTCAGTTCTGGTCCCATCTTGTGAAAACGGGATTATTGAAAAACCCGGAAGAATTCATCCGTCCGCTTCCTCACATCAGCATGGTGCAAGGCGAAGACAATATCCGTTTCCTGAAAAAACGTTTTGACGCTATGGCTGAAAATCCACTCTTTACAGGCATGGAATTTTCCGATGACCCGGAAGTCTTGAAAGAATGGATGCCGTTGATTATGGCGAATCGCCAAGACAACGAGCCGATTGCCGCAACGAAAATCGACACAGGAACAGACGTCAATTTCGGTGCGTTGACACGCATGCTCTTCGACCGCCTTGTTAAAGAAGACGTTAATGTCCACTATCACCATATGGTCCAAGATTTGAAACAAATGAAAGATGGCCGTTGGTTATTGAAGATCAAAAACCTGGAAACCGGGAAACTCGATGTGCACACGGCGAAGTTCGTCTTTATCGGCGGTGGCGGAGCGAGCATTCACTTGCTTCAAAAATCCGGCATCCCGGAATCGAAGCATATTGGCGGATTCCCAGTGAGCGGCTTGTTCATGGTCTGCAACAATCCGGAAGTGATCGAACAGCACAATGCAAAAGTCTACGGCAAGGCAAAAGTCGGTGCACCGCCGATGTCTGTGCCTCACTTGGACACACGCTTTATCGACGATAAGAAATCCTTATTGTTTGGCCCATTCGCAGGCTTCACGCCGAAATTCTTGAAAACGGGTTCTTATATGGACTTGGTGGCCTCTGTCAAACCGAATAACGTGTTGACGATGCTATCAGGCGGAGCGAAAAACTTATCGCTTACACAATACTTGATCCAGCAAGTCATTCAGTCGAAAGAACAACGCATGGAAGAATTGCGTGAATTCGTCCCGAATGCGAAGAGTGAGGATTGGGATTTGGTCGTCGCAGGACAGCGCGTCCAGGTCATCAAAGACACCGATGCGGGCGGCAAAGGCACGCTGCAATTCGGTACAGAGCTAGTCACTTCAGTGGACGGCTCCATCTCCGCGTTGCTCGGGGCATCACCTGGAGCCTCAACGGCTGTACATGTCATGCTCAAGCTACTTGCTAACTGCTTCCCTCAGGAACTGGAAAACTGGGAATCGCAGATCAAGGAAATGATTCCGTCCTACGGGAAATCCTTGATGGATAACGAAGAATTATTAAAACACGTTCATAAATACACCGCGGAAGCGCTGGATTTAAATGAAGTGAAGCCGGCAGATCATTCTCCGGAAGATTTGACACCACAAATTTAAGCAAAAGAAAACCGCCGAGAGCATTGCTCTCGGCGGTTTTTTAAAAATGGGGGAATGGGCATGCTAAAACCAGGTGATGAACTTCAAATAACAATTCGCGATTACGAAAAAAAGGATTTTGAGTCGATACAACAGCTCAACGCGCAGGAGGGCTGGACCAATTTGGTTGAACAAAGCGAGCACACTGAAAAAGCTTGGGAATGTTCCGCCATTGCTTACGTAGCTGAGAATGGAGACCAACAAGCCATTGGGTACATCAGAGGTTTGACAGACGGTTTTGTTAGCATGTATATTTGTGAATTATTAGTGGAAGCGCCGTTCCGAGGCTTAGGGATAGGAAAGAAGCTATTGGATTTTGCCCATAGCCGGCATCCACATACGCGACTAGAACTATTGGCGTCGGCTTCCTCTAGCTCGTTTTACGAAAAACACGCATTTCGCTCTTTTTACGGTTTTAGAAAAACATTTTCTGAATAGGAAAATGCCCCGTCCTGGAATTTCAGG
The DNA here is from genome assembly GCF_001687625.2 of Planococcus maritimus. Classification (NCBI taxonomy): domain Bacteria; kingdom Bacillati; phylum Bacillota; class Bacilli; order Caryophanales; family Caryophanaceae; genus Planococcus; species Planococcus maritimus. The sequence goes on along the minus strand of NZ_CP016538.2, from coordinate 3,186,215 downwards.
ACGGGGCATTTGTTTAGTTGCGGAAGTATGGTGTTTTTTTCAATGCAGCTACGACTGGAATGGCGAGTGCCAGACCGACTGCGTTTTGAACCAGGTTCCCTGGGATAGAAGCAGCGGGGATGATCCAGCTGCTGAAGATGATCGCTTCGCCAATGTAATAGATGGCGACCATGATTGGAATGGAAAGCGTCGCCGCCAGGATGTTGAAGCCGAGGCTTTCGCCACCGCGCCCGCCGGACCAAGCAATTTTCCCGACCAAATAGCCTTGCAAGCCGCGTGCAACGATAGTGATCGGCGCCCACAAAGTCCAGCCCGATACTAAATCGAAAAGACCCATCCCGACAGCGCCGGCAATAGCGCCTTTTTTCGGCCCGAATAATAGTGCAGCTGTGAACAGCATTGTCGTACCTAGGTGGACTAGCCCGCCATTTGCTGCGATCGGCAGGCGGATATTGAGCAGCATCGTCGCCACAAATACCAGAGCGATGAGCATCGAAGTAATGATTAAATCATAGGTTTTGGAACTGGAATAAGTTGTAGTCTTTTGCATGAAACGATTCCTTCTTTCTTCGACATCCACTAGGTACGGGGCCTATTTGTGGTGCCATGTCATTTTGAACTACTGTAGCAAGGAATTGGCCTAGTTAAAAGTATCAATTCTGATTAATTTTTAGGGGTCAGTTTTAACAAGGCAGGGGCCTTGCTGTAATTTTGACAGTTGACAGTTGGCGGCGCATAGGCTATGGTTAACTACGCGATGAGCTAAGCTGCATAAGACGGACAGGCATTCCTTTATGGAACACGTTGTGGAGCGTGGTCTGATACGCCGCAGCTATCGATACATCCCGCATTTATGCGGGGTGTTTTTTAATGCCTAAAAAACCCGTGCACCGGAATTCTGGCGCACGGGTTTTTCATTGCTGCATAAGCGATGAGGACGTATAGGCGGCACTAGCCGGTTTCACGATACATGGATACAACGATTGCTTAGCGGTCTAATTCACAAGCCGCTTTCAAGTTTTCAAGCGTATGGCGGAGTGTATTTCTCTCCAGCCGGTCGTAGACGAGGCGCTCGGTAAAACGGTCAAATGCGCTATCGGGCAAATCGATTTCCAATTCGAAAACCGCTTCGGTTCCGCCCTCCAAGGAACGGTAATAACTCTTCTGGTGAGCAACAAAGCTGCCGCTGATGATGCCTTCCCAAAATCCTTCCTCGCCGCTGCGTTCACAACGGACTACATGGATGGCGACAGGGAAGCGTAAGCCGATAATGGAAAATACGGTCTCTACTTCCGTGCCGGTATCACCAGCGCCTTCGATCTTGTCCGGTTTGGATAAGTGATTGTAAAAACTTGTCCAGTTTCCAGGTTTCTTGGCGAACTGGAACACATCGTCAATCGGCGCTTGGATGAATATGCTTTGACGGGCACGAGCCATTACGATCTCCCCCTTGGAATCAAGCTATAAAATTTTATCAGAAAATTAAGTCTATTATAAACCGAAAGCACTTTATGTGTAAAGCTCATCCGCTTGAAGACAAACGCGGCATGCCGGATAATAAAAGCAAGACATCATCACGCAGAAGAAAGGGGCAGCTATGGAATTTTGGATCAGCGATAAACACATCCGCAAATTGTGCGGCCAGGCTGCCTATAAAAAAGGCCAGACCTTTCACATGGCAGGAAAAGTCAGCATCACAGAAGCAAGCAATCAGTCCATAACAGCCATCGTCAAAGGACGTAGCTCGTTCCACGTTAAGTTGGCCCGCTCAACAGCCGGCACGATTAACGCAGAATGCAGCTGTCCTCCTGTTGGGTTTATCCATACATACTGCCATCATATTGCGGCAGCGATGATTGCCGCAGAAGAACTCGGCCAGCAATCACGCCCGCTAGCTGAGCAAATGTTCGGCTTGTTTGAAGAAGAAGACGCGCCTTCTGCCCGGCTGCACCGCTTTGACCGGCGCGTACCTTATCATGTCGAAGCAACCATCAGCAGCGGTGGCAACGAGCAATTAGCCGTGACGTTCAGAAGTGGCACGGCTATTTTGAAAAATGTCCGAAATCCCCTGCGTTTCGTGTCAGCCCTATCGAGTGGCCAGTACGAAGAAACTGCTGCGATTCCTTACGATCCGAGCCGCCATGCGCTAGAACAGCCAGTGCTGGAGCTTCTTCAGCTGCTCGATAAAAGCGATCCGCAACCGGATGAAGAAGGGAAATTGCTTGTGTCTGCAAGTGATTGGGACCGCTTATTGCCGATACTTCGCGTCATGGCACATGCCAAATTCGAAAACCCGCTCGGGGAAATACTGCCGTTTCATGTAACCGATACACTGCCGGTGTCGTTTCGCCTGGATCGTGGCGATACTGGCTACCGCTTAATCGTCCGAGGTTTAGAGCGTCTGCAAATTTTTACGAAATATGGCGTGGCTTTGACGGAAGAAGCAGTCATCCAGCCGGCTGGTGCCGATATGAAGCGTCTATCAGGCCTACAGGAATTGATGGAAGGGGCAGGCGAGGAGCTTTTGATTGAGGAAAGCCAAGTCACCCATATGATGAAAACCGTCTTGCCTGGACTCGAAAAGCTCGGGCCAGTCATTGTCACAGAACAGGCAATCGAGAAAATCGGGGAAACGCCACTGCGCGCGAAGCTATATCTCGACCGTGTTCGCAGCCGATTGCTCGCTGGCCTTGAATTTCATTACGGGCAGCTCATCATCAACCCGTGCGAAGAACCAGAAGGAACATACCGGCAGTATCCAGGCGTGTTCCGACAGCTCGAAAAAGAACGGGCCATCATGGAATTGATGGAGTCTGGCGGGCTGACGAAAACGGACGGCGGGTTTTACCTGCAGGATGAAGAGGCAGAATATGACTTCCTTTATGATACGGTGCCATTGCTTGAAGAATGGCTCGAGGTCTATGCGACGACTTCCGTGAAAATGCGCATCCAAAAAACCTTGCCGGGACCGAAAATCCGTGTCAATTTGCCGAAGGACCGGACCGATTGGCTGGAGTTCCGCTTCGACCTTGGCGGCATTCCGGAAGAAGAATTACGGGGAATCATCCGCGCCATTCGGGAGAAAAAACGTTATTTCCGTATCCCTAACGGTACGTTAATGTCGCTGGAGACGCCCGGAATGGCTGCGTTTGAAGAGTATCTGGCAATCATGAACATTGACGAAGACAATTTTGAACGCGTTCAGCGCATTCCATTGCTCGAAGGCATGCGTCTTGCTGGGAGCCTTGAACAGCATGACTTATCGGAGGCGGGCGCAGAATTTGCGCGCTTGCTAAAAGAGCTGCATCATCCATGGACACAGGCGGAGCAATTGCCGCAAGCTTTTGAAGGGGTCTTGCGGGATTATCAGAAGCGCGGATTTAGTTGGTTTCGCTTGCTGTCGAAATACGGCTTCGGCGGCATTTTGGCGGATGAGATGGGGCTTGGGAAAACGGTTCAAAGCATCGCTTTCGTGCAATCGGTACTAGGGGAGATCCGCAGCAGCGATGAGCATGCGCTAATCGTTGCGCCTTCTTCGCTCATGTACAATTGGCAAGCCGAATTCGAACGCTTTGCTCCGGATATCCAGACAGTCATCGTGGATGGACCAAAAGCAAAGCGGACACAAGCCTTGAAAGAGCCGGGCGATGTGTATATCACGTCCTATCCAGCGCTTCGAATGGACCGAGGGGCGTATAAAGACTGGTCGTTTCATACGATTTTCTTCGATGAAGCGCAAGCTTTCAAAAACCCGGCGACGCAAACCGCTAAAGCCGTGAAAGAGTTGCAAGCTCGCCATCGCTTTGCGCTTACCGGAACGCCGATTGAAAACTCGCTCGATGAGTTATGGTCGATCTTTAACGTCGTGTTTCCGGCTTTGCTTCCGGATCGCAGCCAATTTGCGGAGCTGCGCAACGCCGATATCGCGAAGCGCGTGCAGCCGTTCTTGCTGCGACGGACGAAAGCGGAAGTGCTCGGGGAAGTGCCGCAAAAAATCGAGCGCATCGAACATTCCGAGCTTCATGAAGAACAGAAAAAATTGTACACAGCGTATCTCGCGGAACTTCGCCACGAAGCCTTGAAGCATTTGCGCGACAACAGCATGCGCAAAAACCGCATCCGTATTTTGGCTGGACTGACACGCCTGCGCCAATTGTGCTGTCATCCGTCCTTGTTTGTGGAAGACTACCGCGGTGGCTCGGCGAAGTTCGAGCAATTGCTAGAGATCTTGGAAGAAGCGCGATTGACTGGCCGCCGCGTGCTGGTGTTTTCCCAGTTCACGGGCATGCTCAATCTTATCGGGCAGTCGCTGCTTCGTTCAGGGAGATCGTATTTTTATCTAGACGGCTCGACGCCGCCGAAAGAGCGCGTGGCATTATGCGACCGCTTCAACGAAGGCGAAGAGGACTTGTTTTTGATTTCCTTAAAAGCAGGCGGCACCGGGCTCAATTTAACTGGGGCCGATACGGTCATCTTGTACGATCTGTGGTGGAATCCAGCCGTCGAACAGCAGGCAGCGGACCGTGCACACCGCATGGGGCAGAAACGGGAAGTGCAAGTGTTGAAGTTGGTGGCGAAAGGAACGATTGAGGAAAAAATGTATGATTTGCAGCTGCGCAAGCAAGATTTGGTGGATGAGATGATTCAATCCGGTTCAGAAGCTGTGCAGTCGATGAGCGAAGAGGACATTCGGGAGATTTTGATGATTTGAATAAATATCGAGCATCATCTAAGGCCGCGCTCCTGTTGAATCCGACGAAATCACAAAGCAGCCTCGCGCTTACGGGTGAAGCGAAGTAATGAGACAGTGCCTTTCTGGCTCATTGCGAAAGCTCAACCACCAGCGAGGTTGCGGCTATTTTCAACAGTCAATGACCTCTCTATGTATTTGGAGAAGCGTTCGCTCGTAAACCCTTCTGCTCAATAATGCTACGCATTACTTTCGCAAAGATAAGGCCTCCCGTAGGTCGACCTTATCTTTCCTGTGGATCAGCGAGACGACCGAGACCCCGCAAGACGCAAAGCGGCTGAGGAGGCTTGGGCGCGAGCCCACGGAGTCGTGCGACAAGCTTCGGAAAATACGGCTTCTTAACTTTCTCGAAAACCTGCAAAAGCTCTTCCTACGCGGAAGAGCTTTTGTTATTTCTTAACGATGTAAGCCATGTGGCGGCCGCATTGTTTGTCTTCGCGGTAGGAAAAGCCATTTGGACTTTTGAACGTACAGCTCCGGTCGATGGCAATATGTTCAGCGGGAACGCCAGCGCGCAGCAATTGCGTTTTGACGGTGAGCTGGTTGTCGATATGGTATTTACCGGTGGCTTCGTTAAAGCTGATGAATGGGTCGGCATAGCCAAGTGCTTTGAACTTCAAGTAGACATCTTTATCCACTTCAAATTTTTCCTGGCTCAGCGCCATGCCAATCTGGACGCGGAAGCCTTCTGGCGCACAGTTTTCATTGGTGATCAAATGCGCAAACAAGTTTGGTACGAGTTCTTTGACGGTTCCTTGCCACCCGGAATGTACTGCACCGATCAACTCTTCTGCTACGTGATAGAAGGTCACCGGCACGCAATCGGCGGCAAAACTCGACAGCACAAGTCCGGTATCGCGCGTATAAAGCGCATCGGTATCAGCAATAGCATCAGCAAAAGTTCGAGCACCTTTGCCTGCGTCTTGTTGCGACACTTTTTGAAAATGATTGCTGTGGGTTTGATGGGCGCATACGAGTTCATCCATCGTATAGCCGAGCGCGGCAAGCAAGACTTTGCGGTTTTCGAGTGACTGCTCGCGGTCGATTCCGGCATGGAGCGCCATATTATTTTCGCCTTTTGCCTGCGGGTCTTTAACGCTGATGCCCGCTGTATAAAAATCGTTGTCGATATAAGTTTTTCGGTTCACGTCTATCCCCTCCGCTCCCATTGTAGCGAAGGCTCGGTTCGTTCGCCAATAGCGGACAAGCGAATCTGGGTTTTTCTACATTCTGGAGTGGTTGAAAGGCCGGGAACTCTGATTATTTGGTAAGATAGGAAGAAAGAAAGTCGAGGTGATGGCATGGAACCGGAAAAGATTTTGAAAAAAGTCCAAGGGCGGGTGCCGGAAGTACTCGGCAACCGGGATTTCTCGAAATATGCGATTCTTCTTCCGTTGATTGAAAAAGAAGATGGCGTCCATATTTTGTTTGAAGTGCGTTCGTTTGAAATGAGGCGGCAGCCGGGGGAGATCTGTTTCCCTGGTGGGCGAATTGACCACGGGGATGAAGATGAGGAAGAAACGGCGTTACGTGAGACGATGGAAGAGCTTGGCATCCGCAAAGAAGCGATAAGCAACGTGTTTCCGCTCGATTACATCGTTTCCCCGTTCGGCATGATTGTTTATTCGTTTGCAGGGTTTATCGACCCCGAAACGGATTTTGTGCCAAACGCGGCAGAAGTCGATACGGTCTTTACAGTGCCGCTGAAATTTTTCCTGGAAAACGAGCCGCGTGTTTACCGCATCGATTTTGATATCCAGCCGGAAGAAAGTTTTCCATACGATTTAATTGCCGGAGGCGAAAACTATAGCTGGCGTGCGCGCCAAGTGGATGAGTTTTTCTATTTATATGAAGACCGTGTCATTTGGGGATTAACGGCGAAAATTTTGATGCATTTTATGGAATTGATCCGCTGAGCCGATTGGCCGATATTTGAGGAATTTGGCGTACAGCCTGTTCAGTACTGAAAAATGTGTGTATAATTATTCGAAATCGTGAAAATAAAAACATACTGCAAAAGGGGATATGACCATGACGACTTATCAATTGGAAGTAATCGAGAATACTGCGAAGAAAGACAAGCCGGCGCAAGATCAGATTCCATTCGGCCAAACTTTCACTGATCATATGTACATCATGGAATATGAAACAGAAAAAGGGTGGCATGAACCGAAAATCGTGCCATATGGTCCGATCTCCTTAGATCCGGCAGCTATGATTTTTCATTACGGGCAAACGGTGTTTGAAGGCATGAAAGCATACCGCACAGAAGACGGGCGTGTATTGCTGTTCCGTCCGGAAAAAAACTTTGAACGCCTTAATTTGTCGAGCGAGCGCCTTAGCATTCCGCCCATCGACGAAGAATTGGCATTAGAGCATATGAAGCAGTTGATCGAGCTCGAAAAAGAGTGGGTGCCGAAAACTCCAGGCACTTCACTTTATATCCGCCCGTACATCATCTCAACAGATGCCAATTTGGCAGTAGGGCCATCGTCTACTTATAAATACATGGTCATCCTTTCACCGGTCGGCTCTTATTTCCCAGGCGGCTTGCAGCCAGTGGTTATTCATGTGGAAGACAAATTCACGCGTGCGGTTAAAGGCGGTACGGGAATGGCGAAGACCGCCGGCAACTACTCTTCTGGTTACCAGGCGCAAGCGAATGCCAAGAAAGAAGGCAACGCAGATGTCTTGTGGCTCGATGGCGTCGAAAAGCGCTTTATCGAAGAAGTCGGCAGCATGAACATCTTCTTCAAAATCGATGGCGAAGTGTTCACGCCAGAGCTCAACGGCAGCATCCTAAAAGGCATCACGCGCATGTCGATCATCGAATTATTGGGTTCATGGGGCATTCCGGTCACGGAAAAACGTATGGCCATCGATGAGCTTTACGAAGCTTATCAAGCTGGTAAAGTAGAGGAAGTGTTCGGAACGGGCACGGCCGCGGTCATTTCCCCAGTTGGCGAACTCAACTGGCAAGGCCAGAAAATGATCATCAACAATCACGAAATCGGTGAATTGTCGCAAAAACTCTACGACACTATTACCGGAATTCAGACTGGCAAAGTCGAAGATACACTAGGTTGGACGGTCGAAATTAACTAAATCAGCGCATGTAAAAAGCCCGGACATCAATTGTCTGGGCTTTTTTTCTGCTCGTATTTCTTTAATAAGTAAGATAACCATTTGGCAGGGGCGTAGTCGTAGATATTCGCTTGCAGGCCGTGGAGGATGGCACGTCTTGGCGTTTCCTTCTGGAGTTCCTCAGCGAGTAATGAAAGAGATTCGGCAATAAGTGGCGGATGCTGCTCATCTTCTAGCAACTCAGTGATCACCGATAGAAGTTTTTTCTCCGTAGTTACTTCTTCTGGGCCGGGCATCGACAACTCGACCATGTCTTCCGTTAAATAGGCTGTTTGAGAATAAGTGGCCAGTACGTTTGTCTTTTCCACGAGGAGTTCTGCAATTTTTTCGATATCGTGCGGGTATGGATGAAACAATACCAGCTGCGAATAAATGCGTACGAAGCCTTTGATCGAAATGAGCAGGTCATAGCGACGGTCTTGAAGCGGCTCACCATACAACTCATCGAGTAGCGATAGCAAGGAACGGTCGATCCATGCGTCGTAGTGAATGAGCTTTTCCATAATTTCTTCGTTCAACGCATGCATCGGTTCTTGTGCATAGATTTTCGCGAAATCTGCATGTTTTTCGAGCAATGCCAATTGGGCGATAAAGTAGAGACGTAATTTTTCATTGGGTAATTGCGTGCCGTTGACTATGCGGTCAATTTCAGCGACAATCCCTTTCATAAACGAATCAATGATTTCTTTGATCAACGATTCTTTTGAAGGAAAAGATAAATAGAAGGCACCTTTCGAAATGCCTGCTTCTTGGGTAATGTGCTGGATTGACGTAGCTTCAATGCCTTTTTCAGCAAAAAGTTGAAGTGCGGAGTCCAGGATCTGTTGCTTTTTTGACATATTTGATTCCTCTTTTCACCTAACTTGTTTGACGAATGACCAATTGGTCACTACTATGAAATAGTAAATGAAATTCGTCAAAGAAAGGAAGAATTTGTGTGCAAGGATTCGTACGTTTTGTGCTGAAAAACAAATTTGCCGTGTGGCTGTTAACTTTAATTGTAACCTTTGCCGGCATATATTCAACAACTCAAATGAAGATGGAGTCAATTCCTGATATATCCATTCCCTATTTAATCGTTTCGGGTGTGTACCCAGGTGCTGCACCTGAACAGGTGATGGAAGAGGTCTCGATCCCTGTCGAACAGGCAGTCGAAAGCCTGGAGGACGTTAAAGCGGTTTATTCGAGTTCCTCCTCGAATGTTTCCCAAATCCAAGTCGAATACGATTACGGTGTCGATATGGATGAGAAAAAACGGGAACTCGAATCCGCAGTGAGCGGTGTGAGCTTGCCGGAGGAAGTGGAGACGCCGTCGATTATGTCGATCGGCATCAATATGTTCCCAGTCGTCGCACTGTCCATCAGCAGTGAGACCGAATCGATTGTCGAATTGACGGATCGTGTGCAAACGACGATTTTACCGGAAATCGAAAAAATCGATGGACTGGCCTCTGCGACTGTCACAGGTCAGCACGTCGAAGAAATTCATCTGACTTATGATGAGGAAGCGATGGCTGCCCGTGAAGTGACAGAAGCAGACATCAAACAAATGATCGAAGCGAGCAATATTGCTTTATCGCTCGGCCTTCGTGAATTCGAAGAAGGAGAAGAAGCGGTCTATATCGATGGATCGGTTACTTCTATTGAAGAGTTTGAAGAGTTGCTGATTCCGGTGACGCCTTCAGAAGACAGTCCTGAACCGTTTGTCGCCTTGTCGGAACTTGCCGATGTGGAACTGGTCGGGAAAGTGCAGTCGATTTCACGGACCAATGGCGAAGATGCCATTGCCATCCAAATCGTCAAAGGCCAGGAAGCCAATACGGTCACGGTCGTTAATGAAGTGAAAGACTTGATGGCGGACTTGGAAAGTGAAGTGGACGGTTTGATCGTCGACATTACGCTCGACCAAGGGGAGCCGATTGAGGAATCCGTTTTCGCGATGGTGGAAAAAGCCTTGTTCGGTGGCTTGATCGCGGTGCTCATCATTTTGGTGTTCTTGCGTGATTTCCGTTCGACGCTGATCGCAATCGTTTCGATTCCAGTGTCCATTTTTGTTGCCTTGTTGCTGCTGAACTGGCTGGATATCACATTAAACATCATGACGCTCGGTGCTATTACCGTGTCGATTGGCCGGGTCATTGATGACTCGATCGTCGTCGTCGAAAATATTTACCGGCGCATGCATTTGAAAGAAGAGAAATTATCTGGCCGTAAATTGATCCAATCGGCAACGATTGAGATGTTCAAGCCGATCTTGTCCTCAACGCTTGTCACAATTGCTGTCTTTGCACCATTGGTCTTTGTCGGCGGAATGGTCGGCGAATTGTTCTTGCCGTTCGCCTTGACGATGTCGTTTGCCCTGCTTGCTTCTTTGGCAGTGGCAGTTAGCATCGTGCCAGCGATGTCGCATAGTTTCTTCAAAAAGAAATTATATGGCGAAAAGACAGAGTCGAAGCATAAAGAAGTCGGGAAGATGGCACTGTGGTTCCGTTCATTCCTTGAAAAAGCGTTGAACCATAAGTGGATCACGTCCATTATTGCGGTCGTGCTGCTTGCGGGTTCTTTGGCACTCACGCCATTGATCGGCTTCTCGTTCCTCGGCTCGCAAACAGAGAAAATGATGTACATCACGTATTCTCCTTCAGCAGGGGAGTTGCAAGAAGAGTCTACGGAGAATATCGAAGCGGTCGAGCAGGATTTGCTTGAACGTGAAGACATCGAAGTTCTTCAATTATCCATCAATGATTCGGCCAATGCCGATATGTCCCAAATGATGATGGGCGGCGGAGACGGTGCACTCTTGTATCTGATCTTTGACGATTCAATTTCAGTTGATGAGTTCGAAGAAGCCCGCACAGAAGTCACGGACTACCTGGCAGGACTCGACCAATCTGGCGAGTGGGGCGAGCAGGACATGATGGGCGGCGGCATGATGGCATCAAGTGAAGTCGCGTACACGCTGTACAGCGAAGACTTGGATGACTTATTGGATACCGTTGCACAAGTCGAAGGCGCGATGAGCGATGTCGACGGCTTGGAAGAAATCACGTCCGATGCGGAAGACCCTTATGTGGAACATACCTTACGCATCGAACAGCAGGAAATTCTGCAGTATGGCCTAACAGCGGGGCAAGTTGCGATGGCTCTGTCCGGCGGTGGGCAAAATGAAGTGCTGACGACGGTTAACACCGACGGCGAAGAACTCGAAGTGATTGTTCAGCGTGAAGCGCAGCAAGATGCAGCGACGTTTGAAGAACTCTTGGAGACGCCAGTTCCAACAGCTACAGGCACGATGATGACCGTCGGCGAATTGGTCGAAGTGGAAGAAGGCACTACCTTAAATACCTTGAGCCGCTCGGAAGGCGCGTATTTTGCGACCGTGTCCGGCACCGTAACGGGCAATGACGTCTCTGCGCCAAGTGCAGCGGTCCAGGAAAACGTGGATGAACTAGATCTTCCGGCAGGCGTCACAGTCGAAACTGGCGGCGTCACGGCGGATATCAATGAAACCTTCACCCAGCTCGGCCTTGCGATGGCTGCGGCAATCGCCATCGTTTACTTTATCTTGGTCGTAACGTTTGGCGGCGGTCTTGCGCCATTCGCCATTCTGTTCTCGTTGCCGTTTGCGGTTATCGGCGCCTTTGCCGGCTTGTTCATCACCGGCCAAACGATTTCCGTTTCGGTCATGATGGGGATGCTCATGTTGATCGGGATCGTCGTGACAAACGCGATTGTCTTGGTCGACCGTGTCATCCATATGGAACGCGAAGGCATGACAGTGCGCAATGCCTTGCTTGAAGCGGGAGCGACGCGTCTGCGCCCGATCCTGATGACAGCAATCGCGACAATTGGCGCCATGATTCCAATGGCTCTTTCAAGCGGTGGCGGTGGACTCGTCTCTCAAGACTTGGCGATTACCGTTATTGGCGGCTTATTGTCCTCGACCTTGCTGACATTGATTGTCGTGCCGGTCGTCTATGAAGTATTGCGTAAATTCCAGAAAAATAAATCACTCGTCGATCGCGAAGACTGATCGTCACAAAGCCGGCTTCCTTAATGGAGGCCGGTTTTTAATTTGGAAATATCCCGAAAATTATTTCCCGGGAAATAAAAATGCGTTAACAAATTCCATACACGCCCTCAACAATTCCTTAATAATCCTTCGTTACACTGGCGATGGCCAACAAACATGAGGAGGAATGCCAGATGACCCGAAAAACGATAAAAAAACTCTTTCCAGCCGCTGTGGTGGCAGCAGTCGCCGTGACGAGCTTTACCCCAACCATGCCAGCTGAAGCGCATGGAAACGGCAAAGCCGATGTACATAAAGAACACAAGAACCCTGGAAATGGGAAAGATAAAGGAAAAGAAAAAGAGAAAAACAAAGATAAAGACGCACCGAAAAACGTCATTTTCCTAATCGGCGATGGTGTCGGGACATCTTATACATCCGCTTATCGCTATTTACAGGACGATCCATCTGCGCGCTTTGCGGATGAAATGTCGTTCGACTCCTATTTGGTCGGACAGCAAATGACTTATCCGGAAGACGCACACCAAAACATTACCGACTCGGCATCCGCCGCGACCGCTATGGCGGCGGGCATCAAAACGTACAACAATGCGATTGCAGTCGACAACGACGAATCGGAAGTGAAAACGGTTCTAGAAGCGGCAAAGGAGCAAGGCAAAGCGACAGGACTCGTGGCAAGCTCTGAAATCACACACGCAACACCGGCGTCATTCGGAGCACACGATATCAGCCGCCGCAATATGAACGCCATTGCCGATGATTATTTTGACGAGCGCATCGATGGCGAACACAAAATCGATGTCTTGCTTGGCGGAGGTACGAAGCTATTTGATCGCACAGACCGCGATTTAACGGATGAATTCCAGGAATCCGGCTATGGCTATGTCACGTCCAAAGAAGAATTGTTCGCAAATGACAACGGACAAGTGCTCGGCTTGTTCGCAGAAGGCGGTTTGCCGAAAATGATTGACCGCGAAGCTACTGTGCCGTCTCTAGAAGATATGACACGTTCAGCCATCGATCGCTTGGAGCAAGACGAAGACGGATTTTTCCTAATGGTCGAAGGCAGCCAGGTCGACTGGGCAGGGCATGATAACGACATCGTCGCAGCGATGAGCGAGATGGAAGATTATGACCGCGCATTCCAGGCGGCAATCGAATTCGCCAAGCAAGATGAAAACACATTGGTCGTAGCTACGGCTGACCATTCGACGGGTGGCTTCTCGATTGGGGCAGACGGCATCTATAATTGGTTCGCCGAGCCAATCCTTGCTGCACAGCGCACACCGGATTTTATGGCTGCTGAAATCACAGAAGGGGCCGGCGTAGAGGAAACATTGGAACGCTATATCGACTTGGAGTTAACTGGTGAAGAAATCGCTTCGGTGAAAAAAGCGGCCGACGAAGGCGAATACTTGGACATCGACAATGCCATCGAGCGCATTTTCGATAAACGATCGCATACGGGCTGGACGACAGGCGGCCACACTGGAGAAGATGTGCCGGTTTATGCGTATGGGCCAGCTAGCCAGAAATTTGCAGGAAACTTGAACAACACCGACCACGCGGGCATCATTTTCGACTTGATGGGCGCAGACGTGACAATCGACGATAAATAATAGCAAGGAGTGGACTGGATGAAAGCGAGATTAGCATGGTTGCTTGTCCCAATAGCATTATTATGCGGCTGCCAAAGCGAGACAACGCAAGGGACCGCGACCGCTGCCTCCTTAGCGGAAGCGCCTGACTACACGGAACAATATGTCGAGAGCCCACAAGTGAGCGATGACCGCCGCTTGCAGGAGCCAGGCCAAAAAGTACGAGATGCCAAAGGCGGTTTGGAACTTTTGGCGGCCAATATGAAGCCGCAGACAGTGCGCATTGGCGATATTGAGCTGACCATCCATGAAACGAAGCTGCTGCAGTACACACCAGATTATAGTTTGATTGATTTTTATCATGCCTATACGCATGAGCAGGAATTCGAGCTGGTGAAGTTCTTTGTCGAAATCCATAACACATCATCTGAAGAGGTGAACTTCGCGCCTGTGGCTTTAATTGAGACAGCGAGCGGCGAAGTGAAAACTTGGCAAGACGATGTCTATTTGGAGTCGTTGAATGAAGGGCTGAAACCTGGAGAAGAGAAATTAGGGAATGTAGGCTTTATCGTAGCAGGTGGCGCGCAAAAGCTGCAATTGACTACCAGTAAGCTGTTCGCTTCAGACGGAGAGCTGCTTGCCCCCGCACAGACCATCACAATCCAGCTCAATTAATGAAATGCATTATCTGATGCTCCCCCGATTGTTAACTCAACAGTCGGGGTTTTCGTGTTGGATCTCCGCAAATCAGTTGTTTACACTGACGCAGGGGAAGACTTGCCTTTTTTTACTGCGTTTCATCAAGAGGGGGCCTGCCCTTTATTTGGCTACATTCGCATGCTGAAATCTCGCTGCTCATTAGACGTATACGGCGTTTAAATAGAGGGATAGAAGGGGCCATCAAGCTATAGCGCGCTGTTAGTGATTAAAAGCTGTGCTAGATTTGGGTATGGTACTTTAGAAGGAAATAGCAACACTTGTACGTATTTTGTCTGTATCCCTTATAGAACGGGCCTTTGCCGAATCCTAAATGTGCCTTTGTGCCTATTTTATCTCTTGAATGAAAGCCCTTTCATAAGGCGAAATCCCCTCCCTGAACTTGAAATACCCTCTAGTTATGTTACACTTGCCACTTGTGATTAGCGTGCTGCAGGCGATCAGCTGCTGGTTGAAGTTTAAACTAGCGAAGAATGCGCAGCCGCTATCTCCGGAGCTGAAAATGGTTAAGGATAAAACAAGTAATTTGAATAAAAATTCATTAATATGCAAGTTTTATTATTTCGATAACCGTTTTATAAGTATTTTTGGATTTAATAGTTGACTTAAAATGCAATTGATTGCATAATAATTCTTATTATCAGACAGCTTAAGTCAGCCATTGTAAAGTATTTTTACGGAGACAGGGTTCTTCCGCTTTTGATCGTAATGGGAGAGCTCATTAAATAATCAAAATCGGGTGGTGACTGCAACAATGGAAAAGAAAAGAATAGTAGTGAAAATAGGAAGCAGCTCATTGACGGACAGCCACGGTAAATTGTCCATCACCAAGTTGCGTGAACACGTGGGGGCATTGGCTCGCTTGAAAGAAGCAGGTCATGATGTCATCTTGATCTCATCTGGCGCAGTTGCAGCTGGCTGCACAAGCATGGGGTATTTATCCCGTCCAGATACAGTAGTAGACAAGCAATCAGCAGCAGCCGTAGGGCAAAGCTTGCTCGCGCAGGCGTACGCAACGGAATTCAAGAATTTCGACATCGTCTCTGCACAATTGCTACTAACAAAAGACTTGTATCAAAAAGCAGACGATACCATTTCAAAATTATTAGAACGCGGCATGATGCCGGTCATCAACGAAAACGATTCAGTGGCAGTGGAGGAATTGACCTTCGGCGACAACGATATGCTATCGGCCCTTGTCAGCGGGCTGGTCCGTGCAGACCAATTGATCATTCTGACGGACATCAACGGCATCTATGCAGATAATCCAAAAACCAACCCAGCCGCTGAACGATATACCCACCTGAAAGATATTCCGGATGAGTTAATGGAAGCGGCATCGGGCGCTGGGTCAGATGTAGGGACGGGCGGTATGAAAACGAAAGTGGAAGCCGCCAAAACAGCGCACAACTTCGGCGTCGACGTATTTATCGGCACAGGAGAAGGCGACGAAAAATTGGTTGAGATCATGAATGGCAACGGCGACGGGACGTATATCGCAAAACCCGTTAAAGAATTAGCGTAAGGAACGGAAATTCGAAAGGAGAAGATTGGATGACAGAAGTTCTTCAAAAGGAAGCACATTTGGAGACAGAACTGGTACAAAAAGCGAAACTAGCGAAAGCGGCAGCGGGGGAACTCGCTAAAGCCGACACCACCCTGAAAGATAAAGCATTAGAACTCATCTCCCAGCAATTAATGGCTGAAAAAGCGTTTATCTTGAAAGAAAACTTGAAAGACATTGAAGCGGGACGTGCGAATGGCATGAGTGAATCGCTCGTTGACCGCCTCAAGCTCGATGAAGAGCGCTTAGCAGATATGGCGGATGCGCTGATCCAATTGACCAAACTGACCGACCCGGTCGGCGAAGTGCTTGAGCATTGGCAACAGCCGAATGGTCTCGATATGAGCAAAGTACGCGTACCGCTTGGCGTGGTGGGCATGATTTATGAAGCCCGCCCGAACGTCACAGTAGATGCGTCGAGCCTGTGCTTGAAAACCGGCAACGCGGTCGTCCTGCGCGGCAGTTCAACAGCGATTCACTCGAACACGGCGATTGTAGCGGTCATTCACCGCGCGCTTGAACAAAGCGAATTGCCAGTGGATTCGGTGCAATTGCTCGAAGATACGAGCCGTGAAGCAGCATCTGCCATGTTCAAGCTGAACGATTATTTGGATGTGTTAATTCCGCGCGGCGGCGCCAACTTGATCAAGACGGTCGTCCAGAATTCGACCGTGCCGGTACTTGAGACAGGCGCAGGCAATTGCCACGTCTATATCGATGAAACGGCAGACAAGGACATGGCGATCAATATCGCATTGAATGCGAAAACTCAGCGTCCATCCGTCTGCAACTCGTGCGAAACCATTCTCGTTCACGAGAAATGGGCCGAGCAGCATCTGCCGGAATTGATTGAAGCCTTGCAGGCAAAAGACGTGAAAATCCACGGTGATGAAGCTGCGCAGCAAGCAGGCAGCGACATCATTCCGGCACAAGAAGCTGATTGGGGCACTGAGTATTTGGCTTATGAACTCGCGCTGAAAACGGTAGCTAGCGTAGATGAAGTGGTCCAGCATATCAATCAGTACGGAACGAAGCATTCTGAGGCGATCATTTCGGAACATGCGGAAAGCGTCCAGCAATTCTTCACAGAAGTGGATGCGGCAGCGGTCTACCATAACGCGTCGACGCGTTTTACCGACGGCTTTGAATTCGGCTTCGGCGCCGAAATCGGCATCAGTACGCAAAAGCTTCATGCACGCGGACCGATGGGCTTGCCCGCACTGACGTCAACGAAATACATCATTAAAGGCAACGGCCAAATAAAATAAAAAAAGCGGAGACTGCGGTCTCCGCTTTTTTCAGGTTGTCGAGAAAGTTAAGAAGCCGTATTTTCCGAAGCTTATCGCTCGCTTTCCGTGGGCTCGCGCCCAAGCCTCCTCAGCCGCTGCGCGCCTTGCGGGGTCTCGGTCGTCTCGCTTTACCACAGGAGTCGAGCGAACACTTCTCCAAATACTTAGAGAGGTCATTGACTGTTGAAATTAGCAAAAGACACTTTTTTTGATAGTTGAGAGCGAACCATAGACTTCTTCAACACTTTGAAAAAAGCGTTCAATAATTCGTTTTCGCCCGGCGGTGTTTCCACATCATGAGCTGGTAGCGCACGGTGCAGCCGATGCAATAGCCCATGAGCGCGACACCAGCCGCGACAATGACCATCGCTCCGAATACAGTAGCGATAATTGGAAGCTCAGCTGCGAAAAAAACGAGCGCGAGCCCGAGGCAGACAGTTGCGATCCATTGGTTGAATAATTGCTGGTCGCGGTCTTCTTGCGGATAGCTATTCGGGGGATTTCGCAAAAAGCGGCGGCTGTATGAAATGAGCGGATTTTTCTTTGTGACCAAAGTGACGGCCCCGATGGCGAAGGGCATGAGTAAGAAAGATATATGGAAAATGAGGCCAGCTAGGACTGTGGCGACGAGAAAGACTTGATTGAGTTGGACAAGTGGTTTTGGGATGGTCATGTATCGTACCTCCAAGCTTTTTTCTTTATTATACATAGTTGTTTACTAGGGATAAAGAAAATAGCTCAAAAAAAGCTGTTCACATCAAACGAGAGATGAACAGCGAGGCGAGTCCGAAATAGATGAGTAGGGAGAAAATATCGTTGATGGTGGTGATCAACGGTCCAGATGCAACTGCCGGATCTATTTTCAAGCGGTATAGGGTCAGCGGAATGATGGTGCCCGCTAGTGTCCCGATGATTAAGGTCAATAGCAACGAACTGCCGACGACAAGCCCTAGTACTATACTGCCTTGCCAGATATACGCAATGAGCATAATCAACAGGGCGCAGGTGACACCGATGATGATGCCGACCAATAACTCCCGCAAAATGAGTTTGATCGTGGCTTTTTTGTCTGGCTTTTGACCGACTAGGCCGCGTACGACGACGGCAAGCGACTGAGTGCCGGTGTTCCCGGTCATGCCGGCAATCATTGGCATGAAGAACGTCAAAGCGACAACCGTCTGTAAGGTGCTTTCAAAGCGGCTGATGATGCCACCGGAGATGAGTCCGATGAACAACAGTAAAATCAGCCAAGGCAAACGCCGATAGGCCGCGACAAACGGCGGCGTCTCAAAATCGATGGATTTACCGGATGCGGAAAGCTTTTCGATGTCTTCATTCGCTTCTTGCAGCACAACATCAATGACATCATCGACGGTAATGATGCCGAGCAGCCGGTTTTCCGTATCTACAACTGGCAAAGTGATAAAGTCGTAGCGGCCAATAATGTCGGCCGCTTCTTCCTGGTCGGTTAAGGCATCGACCTTAACAACACGCGTGTACATGACGTCGTCGATTTGTTCATCGAGTTCGCCGAGGATCAAATCTTTATAGGAAACGACCCCAAGCAATTTCTTGTCGCCATCGACGACGTACAGATAGTTCAAGTACTCGGCAATTTCCGCGAAATCGCGAATTTTATCAATCGCTTCACGAATGGTGTAATGGCGCGGAATCCAGACATAGCGGTTATTCATGATGCGCCCAGCGGTTTCTGGGGGATAACTCATAGTTTTTTGAATGTAGGAAGATTCCTCGCTGTCCATGCGCGATAGGAGTTCTTCGATCATCGTTGGTTCCAGGTCAGACAATAAGGAAACAAGATCGTCATTATCCATCAAATCGAGCACTTGGGTCGATTGGCTGATTGGCATCCGCTCAAGCAAACGGACTTGATCGTTTCGATGAAGCTCTTGCATGAGCGCAGTCAATTGGCGGACGGTCAGATGAAGCAAGAAGCGTTCGCGGTGTTTTTCTGGCAAGTGGCGGTATTGAACGGCGATGTCGTAAGGCTGCAGCTCATCGAGTATGTGCTGGAAGTCTTGCGTTCGGCCCTCTTTTAACGATTGGATTAAAGCTAAGGTGATTTCATTTTCTGTCATCGCAAGACGGCAGCTCCTTCCGGGGTGGCCTTAGGTACGAGGCGGCTTCAGTTCTTCTTTCCCCAAAATGGAGACAGTCATACTCGTTTGTTTAGTAAATATAATCATTATCGCTCAGGTGCATAATTGGCGATCAACACGCCTTGGTCGGTCGAAAAACTGTGCAGCAACTTGAATGCTTTTGGCGATACGCCATCACGAAACAGTTTTTTTCCTTCGCCCAATAGCAATGGGAAGGTCATCAAATGCAATTCGTCGACCAAATCATGTTCGATCAAGGTATCGATGAGTTCTGCACTGCCATAGACGAGCAAGCGCTGACCGGTTTTCTTCAGCCTTTTGATTTCTTCAACGAAATCGTGGTTGATCAAGCGCGCGTTCCACTCGGTCCGCTTCAAGGTATGCGATACTACATATTTGGGGATTTCGTTCATCCGATCCGCAAAGCCGTGCTCGTCTTCAGCGGTCGGCCAAGTGGCAGCAAACCCTTCATAAGTGACGCGCCCGAGCAGTAGGGCGTCGTTGGTATAAAGCTGATCTAGCTGGAACTGTGCGAGCTCATCGTCCCAGTAAGCTGCGGACCATGAAGGCTCTTCCATAACGCCATCAAGTGTCACATACATTGAAACCATCAGTTTTCCCATGTTCATCTTCCCCTTTCCATTACAGGATGCCGGAAGCTTTGGCAATACGGTTACATTTCGGGGCGGGCCGGTGAGAATCCTGCTTTGAACTATTCCGTATTCCGAAAAATCGATTTAATCTGAAAGTTTATATGGCAATGAAATCAGTATAGTGGCAAAATAAATACAAGCACTCATTCCATTTTTACAAAGGGGTTCGAGAACATGGTAGAAGAAAAGAAACGTCCAAAACAGCAGGAAATCGAAGTGCCTTTTTGGCTGGCTTTACTGCCGCTGATCTTTATGGTGGCGGCGATGGCTGTCACCATCATCATTTTTGAAGGCAGCCCGCACATTCCTCTGCTTCTTGGAACGACCATCGCCGTTATCATTGCATGGCGGTTGGGGTACCGCTGGCATATGATCGAAGAAGGGGCGTATAAAGGCATCCGCCTGGCACTCCCGGCTCTGGTCATCATTATTATGGTCGGCATGATCATCGCTTCCTGGATCGGCGGAGGCATTGTGGCGACGATGATTTATTATGGCTTGAAAATCATTACGCCTTCTTTATTCCTCGTTACTATCTGTTTAATCTGCGCATTGGTTGCGGGAGCCATCGGCAGTTCCTGGTCGACGATGGGCACTGTCGGCATCGCTGGCATGGGCATCGGCGCGAGCATGGGCATTCCGGCAGCAATGGTCGCTGGAGCGGTTATTTCGGGTTCTTATTTTGGGGACAAGATGTCGCCGCTATCAGATACCACGAACTTGGCAGCGGGAGTCACGAATACCAATTTATTCGTCCATATCCGCCATATGATCTACACGACGATCCCAGGCATGATCATTGCTCTTGGCGTGTACTTTTTCCTGGGGCGCCAGTTTGCGGGCAACTCGATCGATAGCGAAAACATCAATACGATCCTGGCATCGCTTGAGGACAATTTCGTCATTTCGCCGTGGCTGTTGCTGGTTCCGCTTGCGGTCATCGTGCTTGTCATGAAGAAAGTACCGGCACTTCCTGCTCTCGGTATCGGCATTGTGCTCGGCTGGCTATGCCATATTCTAATACAGGGCGGATCGGTCGCAGAAGCGGTCAATGCATTGCATGACGGTTATGTCATCACTTCTGGCAATGAAGTCGTCGATTCCTTATTCAATAGAGGCGGCATCGATTCGATGATGTTCGTCATTTCCTTAACGATTTTCGCCATGACCTTCGGCGGGGTGCTGGAGCATACGGGCATGCTGAAATCGATCGTCACCAAAATCTTGATGCTGGCAAAAACGGCGGGCAGCCTGATCGCTGCGACAGTGGCGTCTGCATTTTTGACGAATGTTACAGCATCGGAGCAATACATTTCGATTCTATTGCCTGGCCGGATGTACGCACGGGCTTATCAGGACCAAGGCTTGCATTCGAAAAACTTGTCGCGTGCCTTAGAAGACGGCGGGACGATCACATCGCCCTTCGTTCCGTGGAATACTTGTGGCGTCTTCATCCTGGCGACGCTCGCGGTCCACCCATTCGCTTATGCACCGTATGCGGTTTTAAATTATTCGGTGCCGCTTATCGCTATCCTTATGGCATTCCTCGGCTGGAAAGTCGAATTCATGACCGATGAGGAAATGCAAAAGCTGAAAGATCGCGAAGCAAGGATGGAATTAGAAACGCAGCAAGAACCGGTGTGAAATAGCAAAAAGCTCATGCCCCGAAACTAGGGGGCATGAGCTTTTTTTATTTTTTCATTAATAAATACACAAAATACGGTGCGCCAATTAATGCGGCCATGACGCCAGCGGGAATGCCGGATGGTTCGAGCAAATTGCGCCCGATGGTATCAGCTGCAAGCAATAGCCAGCCGCCTAGCAGAATGGCGACAGGCAGAAACAATTGATGACGCGGCCCGACGAGTGCTTTCGCAAGATGAGGAGCCATCAAGCCGATAAAAGCGATACTACCGGTAACGGACACGGCCGCAGCTGCCAATGCGACGGCTGCGAGCAAAAGCACGGCGCGTTCTTTGCCGATATTGATGCCGAGCCCGATAGCTGCCGATTCGCCAAGCCCCAGAATATTTAAGCGGTTGGCCTTGTACAAAACGAAAGGAATCAGGACCACGAGCCAAGGCAAAAGCGCCGCGATAAACGGCCAGTCCGTGCCCCAAATGGAACCCGCCAGCCATTGGGCGATAAAGTCTACTTTCTCCCGGTCGGCAGAAGAGATTAAGACAATCATGACGCCAGACAAGGCCATGGAAAAGCCGATTCCCACTAGCACGAGGCGAACTGGCTGAAGTCCCGTGTGAGGGTTGCGTGAAAACAAATAAATCAGGATGGCGGTGATAAACGCGCCAAGAAATGCAACAAAGGGCATCAAAAAAGCAAATGAACCCGGATTGACCGGGACAAACAAGAAGAAAATGGCGATGGCGACACCGGCACCGGAATTGATGCCGATGATGCCGGGATCTGCCAAATCATTGCGTGTAATGCTTTGCAGTACAGCTCCTGATAAGGCAAGTGCCATACCTGCCAGGAACGTAATAAGCAGGCGGGGCATGCGAATCGAAAACAACACGAATTCTTCTTTAAAATCGCCTTGTCCCATCAAGACCGGAATAATCCGTTCAAAACCGAGAGTGGAATAGCCCAATCCCAGGCTCAAGACAGCGGTAGCTGCGATGATGAGGAAAAGAGAGATCATCGTAATACGTTGCTTGCGGATTAAATGCTGTTGGATCATGTGAACGCACCTCCACCTTTACGAACGATGAGCAAGAAGAACGGCAAGCCGAGCATGGCAACGACCGCTGCGACCGGCGTTTCAAATGGGGCGTTAACCGTGCGTCCGAACAAATCGGCGAGCAGCATAAAAATAGCTCCTGTCACAGCGGACATCGGGATAATGAAGCGGTAGTCGCTGCCGACAATGACGCGAACGATATGCGGAATCATTAATCCGATGAATGCTAAGTTACCAGCTAGAGCTACTGCAGCGCCGGCAAGCAAGGTGACGATCACAAACAGCATCGCCTTGATCTGGCCGGTTTTTTGGCCGAGCCCAATGGCAGCTTCTTCGCTCAAACTCAAGACGGCCAGCTGGCGAGATAAGAGCAGCGCCGCAAATAAAGCGATGGTGATAAAGGGAACAATGATTTGCAATTGTCCCCAAGACGTGCCGATCAAGCCACCAGCCGTCCACATGGAAACATCTTTAGAAATTTTAAACAACAGGCCAATTGCTTCGGCAATGGCGGTCAAAAAGGCCGAAACGGCAGCTCCTGCCAAGACGATGCGAAAGGGTGAAAAGCCGCCGCGCCGAGATGCCCCGATACCGAACACCAGCCCGGCCCCAATTGCCGCCCCGATAAAGCAAGCGATCATAATGCCGAAGTAATTAGCACCGGGAATAAACGCGAGCGTGGCAGCCAGTGCGGCATTGGCGCCTGCAGTCAACCCAAGCAATCCCGGGTCAGCCAGCGGGTTGCGGGTCATGCCTTGCATGATCGCGCCTGACACGGCGAGTGCCGCGCCGACAAAAATCGCGGCCACCTCACGCGGCAGGCGAATTTCCTGGATGATCGAAATTTGCTGTCCGGTGCTGTTTGAAAACAGCGCAAGCCATAAGTTTTTCAGGCTGACATCCGCCGCCCCAAAAACCATTGACACAATAAAAGCCAGCACGAGTGCCAGCAGGCTGATTCCGAATATGTAAGAAAAACGGGCGTTATAGCGCATGCTTCATCACCTTTTTATAGAAAGAATAAAGGGATTCCGCTGTGCAGAATCCCTTTTGTAATTATTGGCCAAGGAATTTTTCCTGGAAGAACTCAAGTTGGTAATCGAGTGAAATCGGATCGTTGAAATATAATTTCTTCGCATCCGCTTCGAATACTTGATCGTTCTTAACAGCTGGCGTGTTTTGGTAGAGGTCTGTTTCCTGGAAAGAATTGTCCTGTTCGGAATCTTTGCTGAAGATGACGTAATCGCCCATATAGTCAGGGAGAACTTCTTGTGACAATGCGTAGAATCCGTCAGTTAAAGCCATTTCTTCGACTTTCTCCGGCATCTTCAAGCCCATCTCCTGATATAAAATCTCCGTGCCGCGGCCCCAGTTATCTCCGAAAACATACAATTGTTTATCAAAGTTCTCAATTACAGAAACGGTGGCATCTTCACCGATTTCCGCTTTGACTTCTTCGCCGGCAGCTTGAGCGCGTTCTTTGAAGTCGTCAATATATGCTTGAGCTTCGTCTTCTTTATTCAACAGCTTGCCGATTTCCAAATGCTGCGTCAAATAGTCGACTTTTCCGTAAGTATAAGTGACGGTTGGTGCGATTTGCTCCAATTTGTCAATGTTTTGAAGTGTGGAATAGCCGATGATCAAATCCGGGTCCAATTCGATGATTTTTTCCAAGTTTTCTTCGGATACAACTTCAACACCGTCCAAATACGGCTCGTAGTTCGGGTTATCGATCGCCCAAGCGTCGATTCCTGCAAGGGGAACGTCGAGTGACATGACGTTTCCGCCATAAGCCAAGGCTACTACGCGTTGTGGGTCAGCCGGAACTTCGACGGTTCCGGTTTCTGATTCGTATTGGATGGTATCGGATCCGCTTGCTTCGCCTTCCGAGCCACCCGTTTCCTCTGGTGTTTCTTCTGAAGATCCGCAAGCAGCAAGCGCTAGCATTAAGAGTAAAGTGATGGATAAGAAAATTAGTTTTTTCATGATCGGGTTAAGCTCCTTTGATTAAATTGTATGTCAGGCATATCGGTTTTTGTGTTCGTGGATCAAGCCCGATTTCCGCATCGATGCGGAACACTTCGCGAAGGACATCCGGAACGATGACTTCTTCAGGGGATCCGGCTTTGATGATTTGGCCGTCTTTCATCGCGACGATATGGTCGGCAAAGCGGGCGGCATGGTTTAAGTCGTGGAGCACCATAACGATGGTGCGTTCTTCATCGGCGTTGAGTTCGCGGAGAAGCTCCAAAATCTCGAGTTGATGCGCCATATCTAGATAAGTCGTCGGCTCATCGAGGAAAATCATTTCGGTTTCCTGCGCCAAGGCCATGGCGATCCAGACGCGTTGGCGCTGGCCGCCCGATAAGGCATCGACGGGATGGTATTTGAAAAATTGCGTACCGGTGACATTCAGCGCCCAATCAATCATTTCATAATCCCGAGCACTCAACTTCCCGAACCCTTTTTGATAGGGGAAGCGGCCATAGGAAACGATTTCTCCGACGGTCAAGCCAGCTGCGTTTTCCGGCGATTGTGGCAAGATGGCCAATTTTTTCGCCAATTGCTTGGTCTTTTCTTCTGCAATTAACTGGCCATCGAGAATGACCGAACCTGCTTCGTGCGGAATGACACGAGTCATCGCTTTTAGGAAAGTGGATTTTCCACATCCGTTTGGCCCAATGATCGCCGTAATCTGTTTATCTGGAATCGACAGGGACAAACCTTTGACGATTTTCCTTTCGCCATAGCTGACTTCCAGGTTTTCTGTATAAAGGCGTCCCATCGACAGCCCTCCTTATCATTAAACCGTAATCGTGAAGCAAATAAATAAAAATAGGATATTTGTTGATAATGATTCTCACTTTCATTACAATGTATACTATAAAGTTATTGAGAATCGTTGTCAATCGGAATTTATTATAGAACGGGGATGTAAAAAATGGCCAATCACGATATCTTTGACGTTACCATCATCGGGGGAGGTCCCGCCGGCTTGTATTCAGCTTTTTACAGCGGACTTCGGGGCATGAAAACAAAAATTATCGAGTTTCAGCCGCGCCTTGGCGGCAAACTTCATGTCTATCCGGAAAAAATGATTTGGGACGTCGGGGGACAGACGCCGATTCGCTGCGAACAGCTGATCACACAATTGGTCGAACAAGGGCTCACGTTCGATCCGACGGTGTGCTTGGATGAGAAAGTGGAAAGCATGAATAAGAACGAAGACGGCTTGTTCGTGCTGTCAGGGGCATCGGGTGAAATCCATTATTCGAAATCGGTCATCGTTGCAGTCGGTGGCGGCATCTTGAAACCGCAGAAGCTGCAAATCGAAGGAGCCGAACGTTTCGAAGTGGCCAACCTCAATTACACCGTGAAAACACTCGAGCGTTTTCGCGGCAGTACGGTGCTTATTTCAGGTGGCGGCAATTCGGCAGTCGACTGGGCCAATGAGCTCGAGCCGATCGCTGAAAAAGTCTATGTCGTCCACCGTAAATCCGAAATGGCTGGGCATGAAGCGCAAGTGCGCCAATTGCTTGAAGGCCGCGCTGAATGCCTGTTAGATTCCGCTATTACGCGGCTTGTGGCATCCGATGTTGGCGACCGCGTCGAACTGGTGGAAGTGATGAACCAAGTGACAGGTGAACGGTGCATGCTGCCGGTCGACCAGCTCGTCATCAACCACGGCTATGAACGTGATGCAAGTTTACTTGAAAACAGCCCGCTCGACTTGGAAACAAAAGACGATTTCTATTTGCTGGGCACCCCGGCAAGCGAAACTTCCGTAGCGGGAGTGTTTGCAGCGGGTGATATTCTTCAGCACGACGGCAAGCTTAATTTGATCGCCGGCACCTTCACCGATGCCGCCAATGCCGTCAATAAAGCGAAGAAGTTCATCGAGCCAGATGCGGCCAATATTGCCATGGTGTCTTCTCATAACGATGTGTTCAACTCCCGCAACCAGGCGCTGAAACAACAAGCGATGCGCTGAGCGATTTGTTTATGTACGCTTTTCCCAGGGTAGAGAAGAGCAGAACAACAAATCGGAGGAGGAAACACATATGGAATTGAAAGACTATGGCGCCGAATCATTGGTCGTCAATATCGAAGAGGCCACAAAACAAAACGAGACGTTCCGGACCGCGCTTTGGACCGGGAAAAACTTGCAGGTTACCTTGATGAGCATCGCCCCTGGTGATGACATCGGACTTGAGGTCCACGAACACGGAGACCAATTCCTTCGTGTTGAAGATGGACAAGGCCTTGTGCAAATGGGTGACAGTGAAGACAATTTAAGCTTCGAAGAAAAAGCGGAAGACGATTACGCCATCCTGATCCCCGCAGGAAAATGGCATAATGTCACCAATACAGGCGATAAGCCCTTGAAAATCTATTCCATCTACGCGCCGCCAGAACATCCGCACAGCACCGTGCATGAAACAAAAGCGGAAGCGGACGCAGCAGAAGAGGAAGAATAAGCGAACATAAAGAACGGCCGACATGATTTGTCGGCCGTTCTTTTATATTGCATCCATTCAATAGGCAGATGCTGTCTTGCGTTCTTTTTTTCCGTGAAGGAAGTAATACGGCACGATCAACGCTAATACAGCGATGCCTAGTATGCCATAAAGTGCGCTATAGCCGGTGAAGGGAATGATGAAGCCGAGAATATACGGCCCCATGCCGAGCCCGCCGTCCATTGCGACAAAGAAAGTCGAAGTTGCAAGTCCCATCCGGTGGGGAGGGGTTAATTTAATCGCGACCGCTTGCGTCGTCGATTGCATATTACCGAACCCAAGCCCAATCAAAGCACCCGCAAACAACAGACCCATGCTCGAATCAGCAATACTCAGCAGCAATAAGCCGCCTGCAAGTGATACAAGCGCGGGATACATGATGTAATTGGCGCCGTATAAATCCATGATGCGGCCCGTGAATGGGCGTGTCAGCAAGATCACCACTGCATAAACCAGGAAGAAGAAGCTCGCTGCTTCAACTAGGCCCTTATCATTGGCGTAAAAATTGATGAAGGACAAGACGCTCGAATAACTCAGCGCGATCAAAAACATGACGATGGCAATTGGCACCGCATTCGCTTCCAAATAATTGGACAGCTGAAACCCAGATTTTGTTTCTCCCGCCGGCGGTTTTTCCAGCACTGGCACTTTGATGAAAAGGCTCAATGCCAGTGCAGAGACAGCGATCGCGACACAAGCCGCGAAAATAGCATTATAGCCAGTCCATTGGCTCATCAACAAGCCGATAAATGGCCCAAAAGCAGCCCCGAGCGTCGCACTCATGCTGAAATAGCCAATGCCTTCGCCTTTACGCGTATGGGGAATGACTTGCGCGGCAATCGTTCCGGCGGCGGTGCTCGCGATTCCGAGCGTGACGCCGTGCAAAAAGCGATTCAGCATCAAGAAAGGCAACCCAAGCGGCAAGAAGTATAGCGCAGTCATGCCGACAAATAAAGCAGACCCGAGCACCAACGCGCGTTTGCGCCCGATTATATCGAGTGTGCGTCCGATGACCAAGCGTCCGGTCAGCGCCCCTAAGATGAAAATACCGGTGACGAGGCCGGCTTCACTAGTCGAAGCACCGTACTCTTCGACAGCGTATAAAGCGATCGTAACGATCAATAAATAAAAAACGAGCAGTAGTAGAAAATGGACGACGGAAACGCCAATAAAATCCCGCGTCCATAATTTAGGTTTGTTGTTACTCAAATGAAAGACTCCTTCGAAGCACGATAACAGCGCTGTAAATAATAGATCTTTGGCTTTAACCATTATTAACCGTAGCAGACCCCTGGCGTGCCGTCCAATATACGGTACTTGAAAAGCGCTGCCTTAAGAGGCAGCGCTTCTGAATTCATATGGGTATTGGTTAAGTAACTAGAGGCTTATTCCGAAACAATGTCCCTGTAAAACGTAGTTTGGCTTCTGCCGTTTTCCTTCGACACATAAAGCGCTGCATCAGCGTAAGACAATAAGGTATAAAGATTTTCGGCATTGTCCGGGTAAATGGCAATGCCGATGCTGCAGCCGAGTTGCACTTGGCCAGCATCCACGGTGATCGGCTTGCTCAGCCGGTCGATCAAACGCTGTGCCAATTGCTTAGTCGGCAATTCGCCAAGCCCATCACAAGGGAACAATAAGACAAATTCATCTCCGCCAATGCGTGCGATAAATGCCCCTTCAGGCAATTCAGCCATCAATCGTTCAGCTACTTTCTGGAGCACGTGATCGCCCGCTAAATGCCCTAAGGTATCGTTGGCTTTTTTGAAGCCGTCCAGATCCAAATAGAAAAAGGCTAGTGGTTCTTTATCCGTACGCGCTCGTTTCATCATTCGATCAGCGGCTTCTTCAAGTGCGATACGGTTTGGCAAACCAGTCAGTGGATCACGCTGTGCCAAATCTTGCATGCGCACTAAATCGGATTCGGCAGTGCCGAGTGTCTTGACCAAGCTTTCCAGTGAATAGGACAGATCCTCGATTTCGCGCACGCCCGTGTTTTTCGGCAACTCCAATTGCTCGCCTTTGCGGAAGGCTTTCGCTTTTCGGGAGATTTCCTTCAGTGGTCGAGAAATTCTACCGGCAACAAACCAGCCAGCCAAGGCAAAAAGAATAGCGCTTGCCAGGCCGCTCCACATGATGATGTGGCTTAAATCGCGGGCAGCGGCAAAAGCGGCTTCTTCCGGCTGGCGTACCAGAACCGTCCATCGCAGCTCAGGATAATCCCAATTGGTCCGGCCGCCGGCAAACCCCGTAAGATAGGATTCACCGTTCGGCCATTCCTCCAGTACCCAACCCGTTTTTCCACTCGACAAAGAGGCGGACTCAATCGGAAGCGGCTTGCCAAGAAATTCTTCCGGGCCGAGGATGACGCGCTGGGTACCCGGACTCAAGACGAAGACCTCTAACTCATTTTCTTGGCGATTCAGCGGGCGCAATACATACTGCATGACTTCCTCTGCCCATTCCCAACTCAAATGAGCAGCGACTACTCCAGCGAATGAGCCGTCAGAATGGATGATGGGCACACTAATATCGACAAACTCGAGCTCACGCCCACTTGGATTTGGCAAAAGCTCTGCTAAAAGCAGCGCTTCGTGGACATCGCCGACAAAATCGGTTTTGCGGGCCTGCGTATAAATAGGCCGGTCGGAAAGGTCCATGCCTTCTAATAACTCATCAGTAGAGGCAGTAACGAAGCCCGATGCATCAGTCATGCCGATCCACGAAAATGCCGGTACTTGTTCTTGCAGCATATCAAGCTTCGCACGCTTTTGTTCCTCGGTGGCTGCGAGTTCAAGCTCCTCGATTTCCCCAAAAGTCTTGATTTCACTATAACGGCCCCACATATACTGATCTAAACGGTCTTTCATTTGAAAGGCGATACTTGATAATGAATTTCCACGTTCTTCTTCCAATCGGTTTGTACTGATTTCCGAGACGAGAATGCTGAGGACGGCGGCGAACAACAAAATGAAAATGGCAAATATCAGACCCCAGTAATTCCTAAGCGATAATGATTTCATATGGTTCCCTTTCAAAATAGGTAATTTTCTAATAATAAATAGTATATCAAAAGTCCTTTTTGAAAGGTGAAAAAAGGAAAAAGAAATATAATTGTCCTATAAATACTTAGTAGCCGTCGGGAGAAATCTGACTCTTAGTAGCCAATAGAAACAGAAAAATATGCGCCATTAAACACTATTAGCGGAAAATGACAAAATAAAAACAGCCAGCATTTGCCGGCTGTTTTTGCAGAGTGCTGAAGAAGTCTATGGTTCACTATCAATTAGGAGATAGTACACCTTTTTCTATATCCAACAATTATTGATCTCTCTAAGTATTTGGAGAAGCGTTCGCTCGACTCCAGTGGTAAAGCGAGACGACCGAGACCCCGCAAGGCGCAAAGCGACTGAGGAGGCTTGGGCGCGAGCCCACGGAGTCGTGCGATAAGCTTCGGAAAATACGACTTTTCATCTTTCTCGATAACCTGAAAAACAGCCGGCATTGCCGGCTGTTTTGGTGGATTAGCTTTGTTTAACTTATTTAGTAGCTTCAATAACCGAAGCGACTTTCGTGATGACGAGCTGGCTGCCAAGCATCGGCGATTCTTTTTTCTCTTCGCCTTCAGCCGGTTCCGGACGTTTATGGGCTTGCTTGAAGACATCGCTGGATTTCCAGGCTTCATAATTCTCTAAGGTTTCCCAGTACATATTGACGTTCAGTTCATCGTATTCTTCCAGGTCCTGAGTAACGGTCACTTCGACTTTATGAAAGCCTTCCATTTCCTGCAATGCGCCTGGGCGGGTGAAGTTGGGTGCCATTTTTTCAGCAAATCCCGGTTTCATTTTGATGCGATTGGTCACGATATACATAACTGTATGTCTCCTTTTTCAGTGGGATACGAGATACTCCCACTGTATCACAGAGCCTTGTACTTTGTCCGCAGCGAGTCGTGTTAAGCTTTGGTGGCTCCACGTTTTTTCTCGCTTTGGTCGATCAATTTTGATCCCGCCAAATCGCCTGTCACATTGAGCATGGTGGCGCCCATGCCAACAAGTGCATCGATGGCAGTCAAGAGGGCAACGGCTTCCATCGGCAACCCGAGCTGGACAAAGACAGTGGCGATCATGACGATGCCAGCGCCTGGAATGCCCGCAGTTCCGATGGTAGCAAGTGTCCCGATCAAAACGACTAGCAGCATTTCCGATAAGCTGAGCGGGTCGCCGATGATATTGGCGGCAAAAATCGCGGAGACCGCGATGCGGATAGCCGCTCCGTCCATATTGATCGTCGCGCCGAGCGGCAAACTGAAGCCGTACAAGCTTTTCGAAATGCCGAGGCCGCGCGCTGCATCAAGTGTCAACGGCAAGGTGCCGGAGCTGCTTTGTGTGACAAAAGCCGTCAGCATCGGCGTGCGTGCTTGCTTGAAGAAAGCCAGTGGGCTAACTTTGAACACCAGCATCGCAACGATATAAAGCGCAATTTGTACGGCAATGGCGATGTACAAGACAGCGACCATGCCGAGCAGTGATCCGAGCGTATCTAGCCCTTGTGCACCTACTGTTTTTGCCATGATGGCAAAAATCCCGATCGGTACGTATTGCAAGATGACTTTCAAGATGATCAAGGTCGCTTCGTTCAACGCGGTGATCGTTTTCATTAAATGCTTGCCAAGTTCGCCGAATTCTTCAGAACTTCTCATGTAAGAGATGGCGATACCAAACGCAAACGCTGTAAAGATGATCCCGAGCAAGTTCATGTCACTAAATGCCGAAATGATATTCGATGGCACAATGTTTAATAGAACACTTGTAAATCCAGGATTGTCCGGTACATCAAAAGTTTCCGAACCGTCGAGCTGCATGCCCGAACCCGGCTGGAAAATGCTTGCGACTGTTAAGCCGACCACAATGGCGAATGCCGAACTCAATACATAGAACAAGAAGACTTTCCCGCCCATTCGGCCAAGATCCCCGATTTTCGATTGGTTGATCCCAACGATCAAAGTGAAGAAAATCAGCGGCACGATGAGGAAAGTTAGAAGCCGCAATAGCAGATCTCCGAGTGGGGCCAAAACGGCCGCATCTGGCCCAAAGATCAAGCCGACGATCACGCCGAGGATGAGTGCAATGGTAATTTTCAAGATAAGCGATACATTTGCGTAAGATTTCCAAAGAGCTTTCATAAGCGCCTCCTTTATTTTCTTTTATTTTTAAAAAACATATAAACTTAGTCGGATTTGACTTAATTACGATAGCCTATGCCTATTGTTTTGTCAAAGAAGCGAACTCGGGAAAATTATAAAGCGAGAAAGGCGAAAAAAACACCTAATAAAATGATGGTAGTCAGAAAAGTTTAAAATATTCTATAATTTCCCAAAACCTCGTGATAGGATAGTTATATAGAAGAAATCTGAGCATAAACGATCAGGAATGGGGAGGGGAGAACAGTGAGCTATTACGAAACAGATTATAATTGGGTGTGGGAGATAGCCGGTTTTATTGGCGCGGCGGTTTTGGCCATCGCAGGATTTGGCTGGCTATTAAGAAGGATTTTAGGAGTTGAACGAAAAAAATGGTTTTCGCCTTCTTCAAATTTCGTCAACAGCTTCCACGAAAAAGTAAACAATTACTTTAGGTGGGGAAACCTTGCCCTCTATCTCACCACGCTCGCCGTTTTTGGTTTTCAAAAAGGGGCATTGTACTTCATGGTATTGACGATCTTAATCGGTGGGATTCAAGAGCTATTTAATGCTTATATGGAAAAAAAGCATGCCAATAACCCCAATGCTTACAAATATACGCTATTGCATTATCCCGCTTCGATGGTCATCCTGATCAGTTGTGCAGGGGCTTTTTTTCCGGAAATGATAGACGTGTTTATCAAACAACTGAGTTGAGCTTTGGATTAGCCGATGGATAGGGGGATGTGGCATGGAGGAAACGGCTTATTTCACGTCGCCGTTTGAATGGATGCTGGGCTTGCCGGCATTTTTTGTTGTCTCATGGCTTGCTATTTTCTGTATCAACTGGATATTGCGAAAAATTCTAGGCGTGGAGCGAAAGAAATGGTTTTCGTCTGACGGATATTTCGTCAATGAGTTCCATGAAAAAGTGGAACGTTATTTCCGATATGGAAGTGTAGCGCTATACATCGTGTTTCTACTCGTTTTTGGTTTTGAACAAGGCTCTATTTATTTTGTCCTTTTTACATTTTTACTAAGCGCGCCTCAAGAGTTGTTCAAAGCCTTTCTGGAGAAAAAACACGCTGAAAATCCAAATGATTATAAATTTACTTTACTGGAATATCCCGTTTCGATCGTTATTTTCCTTACTTGCGCTGTGACATTTACGCCTGACATATTCAATCTATTTATGGACGAATTATCATCGATATTTTCAAATTGATTTGAGCAAAGTGAGGGATAGACATGGATGGCGTGAACCGAATGTATGGCCCAGATTATTCTGGGATGCAAACAGGTGAGATGTGGGGAATTCTTGGTTTTATCGTGATTGTCGGGTTGATCGTATTTTTGGTGAATTGGGTCCTGAGAAAAATTTTGGGTGTCCGGCGTAAAAAGTTTTTTGCCCCGTCATCGAATTACGTGAACAGCCAACATCAAAAAGGAGATGCCTATTTCCGCTGGGGCGGTGCAGCAATTTTTCTCATTGTCTTTTTTTTGTTTTATGAGGACGGGCCGTTTGTTCCGTTCATGGCACTGGTGGTTATGGGATTGCTCCAGGACACCTATACCGCTTATATGGAAAAAAAGCATTCCGATAACCCGAACGATTATAAATTCACGTTAATGCAATTCCCGATTGCGCTCATCATCGTTTTCATAAGTGGATATATTTTTTTACCCAACTTCATTGATGTTCTTTTTGATGGATTGGATTGAAGGAAGCTTGGAAGAAGGGGGAGAGCGCTATGGTCCACCAAGGAAAAGTACAGCGCTGGCTGCTTATCATCATGTTAATGGCGGTCAATTTACCGCCGCTGCTCTTGAACTCGTTTCCGAATGGCTTCGCATTGTATATCCAACTATTCGTCTCGGCCCTCATTGTTCTTGGGCTATTTATCAAAGTGCTCGTCAAGGTCCGGGGCAGCAATATCGTTTACCGAGTCGAATTATGGAGCGCGCCGCTTTACTATAAAACAGTATATATAGAGGAGATTCACCGAATTGAGTTCAAGCGCAGCAATTGGGCTTCGAAAGTGGCAGTAGTCCGTGTGAAAAAAGGCGTCAATTTGCGCTTCGCTTTATTCGGCGACGGATTGTTTGGGGATTTATCGCAATTTGCTGAGCGCAACGATCTCGAACTTTGGAAGTCTAAGGACTATCAAACGATTGAAAAACTGGACAGCAATCGGCTTCGCTAATGAAAGTTGTCAGAAAAATGTTTCACGTGAAACGGCGGAGAGGGGCAAGTGGAGATGGAATTGGAGAGCGAGCGCTTGCTGTTGCGCCGTTACCGGGATGAGGATTTTGAATTTCTCTATTCTTTAGTGAGACAGCAGGAAGTCATGAGGCATATCGGGAACGGCCAAGTGAAAAGCCGCCAGCAGGCATTGGAGTTTCTCTATTGGGTCTACCGCATGTACCAGGATCATCCTGAATACGGCTTATTGTTGTTGATTCGGAAAGAAGACGGCAAGCGAATTGGTCATGCCGGATTGGTGCCGCAAGTCGTAGGTGGCCAAAACGAACTCGAAGTCGGCTACTGGCTCGCCCCGGAATTTTGGGGCTTTGGCTATGCTAGTGAAGCGGCCAGGCTGCTATGTGGACGAGGATTTGCGAAGCACGGGCAACAGGCGCTTATTTCCCTTATTCAACCGGCAAACCAAGCTTCCAGAAGAGTAGCCGAATCACTCGGCATGGCATGCGGCGAACCGATTTTACGAAATGGACAAACCGTACTCATTTACCGGGTACAAAAGGAGCGATGGCATGCAATTTCCTATACTTGAGACAGAGCGGTTATTGCTGACGGAAATTACAGAACAAGACACTGACCGCTTTTTCGCGTTGTTGCAGCGTGAAGACGTCACGTATTATTACGGCATGGACCGATTATTGGAAAAAGAAGAAGCGCTCGAAATGATCCGCGCTTTTCGCGTCGTGTTTGAATTTAGGCGCGGCATGCGCTGGGGCATCCGGTTGCGCGGGGAAGAGGAATTGATCGGAACCATCGGATTTAATCAACTTCAGCTGCGCTCGAAAAAAACCGAAGTCGGGTACGAGCTGCATCCAGATTATTGGCGCAAAGGGCTGATGGAAGAAGCGCTCTCAGCTGTCCTGGACTATGCTTTCAACGAGCTGGGACTTTACCGGGTGGGTGCGACGACTTACCCGGCCAATATGGGCTCGAACCGGTTATTGACTAAACTAGGCTTTAAGGAAGAAGGGCGGCTGCGTGGCTATTTGCATCAACGAGGCGAGTCGCACGATGCACTGGTTTTTTCGCTATTGGCCCCGGAATGGAGACCGCAGCAAGAAAGAAATGAGGACTAGAAGGGAAGCGGCAAGATGTTAGGAAAACAAGGATTCAACGAATGGGCAGCGGAATACGACGAGACAGTTCGTGAAAGCGAACGTCAAGGGACGTATCCGTTTGCTGGCTACGGTGATGTGTTAACAGAGATATTTGAAGGCGTTGACCATAAACAACAAGCTACGGTTTTAGACATCGGTTTTGGGACCGGTGCATTGGCGTCTGCTTTATATGAAAAAGGACATCGCATTTATGGCATCGATTTTTCTTCTGAAATGATCGAGCGTGCCGAGAAGAAAATGCCAGAAGCGCAGCTGGTGGAATGGGATATGGCGAATGGCTTGCCGCCTGCTTTTGACGGGCTTTATTTTGACTGCATCGTCAGTACCTACGCGCTTCATCATTTGGAAGACGCTGAAAAATGGAGCTTTCTCAAGCAATTGCTGAAAAGGCTGGCACCGGGCGGCTCGCTATGGATTGGTGATATCGCTTTTCGCACGGCAGATGACCGCCTAGCTTGCCAGAATGAATACGAAAACGTCTGGGATGGGGACGAAGCGTATCTCGTGTTTGATGAGCTTAAAGCGGCCTTATCCAATATTGCAATTTGCGAGTTCAATGCCCATTCCCATTGTGGCGCCGTGATCCAAGTGCGGCCGGAATGCCCTTTTTGTCACCCGGTTTATGACGCGGATCAACGCATCGTGTTCGAAACTGAAGCTTGCTGGTTTTTGCAGCATGAAAAAGCGCAAAATGTGCTTGAAGGGTCGGGTGTCATTGTCCCAAAACAGCATCGCATGTCACCGTTTGAGCTGACGCAAACAGAATGGCAGGAAACACAAGAACTGTTAGTGATGGCCAAACCTTTACTCGATCAATTAGCCCCGGGCGGCTATACGCTTGGCTGGAATGTTGGCGAAGCGTCGAATCAATCAATCGGCCATAGCCATCTTCACGTCATCCCGCGCTTTGACGATGAACCTTATGCCGGCAAAGGCTTGCGCCACTGGCTGAAAAAACCTGAAAACCGCCGTCCTGGCCAAAGCGGCGACGCACGGTGAACTTTAAAAAACACGCGATGACAGAAACGGGTGCGCGTGAGATTCTCTCCTGGCGCTATCCGCATCCATACGATTTCTATAACGGACAAGCGACAGCGGAAAGTTTGAATGAACTAATGAATGGCAGCTACCTTATGGTGACGGAAAGTGATGAATTATTCGGCTTTTATTGCACGGGCAAGGGAGCGCAAGTGCCAGCTGGCCATGAAGCGAACGCTTATTCGGTGGGCCCTGTCGATATCGGGCTCGGCATGAAGCCGGACAAAACCGGAGCGGGCCGGGGAGCTGCGTTTCTAGATTTTCTGCTCAATGAAATCAACGAGCGCCATCCCGGATATCCCCTGCGCCTGACCGTCGCCCAGTTCAATGCACGCGCGATCCGTTTGTACGAAAAATTTGGATTCGTGAAAGTCGGGGAGTTCCAAACCGCCCAAGCCGCATTCCAGGTGATGACAAAAGATGACTGACTTTCAGCTAGTCTTTGCATCTGCTATAGTAAAAATAGGGCGGTATCTGCAAGGAACTGCACCTGTAAGAAAGCTTTACAACTCAATAGATCTGCCTTGATCTGAACATGACAGGGACGGAGAAACCGACACAATCCAATTCTGTCCGTCCGCGATTTTTTGCGGCGGGCTTTTTTCAAAGGTTTCCTTCCCGGAAGGAGAAAACAATGGAAAATACAGCTTCATTAATCAAAATGAAAAAACAAGGGGATAAAATCGCGATGCTGACGGCTTACGATTACCCGTCCGCTAAGATTGCCCAAGCAGCAGGCGTGGACGTGCTGCTAGTCGGCGACTCGCTCGGCATGGTCGTACTCGGCTACGATTCGACCGTCAAAGTGACTGTCGAAGACATGGTCCATCACGGAAAAGCAGCGCGAAGAGGAGCGACGGATACCTTTCTCGTCGTTGATATGCCGTTCGGCTCGTTCCATGGAAGCTGGGACCGTACGCTTGAAAATGCCATGCGAATTTTCCAAGAAACAAACGCACAAGCTTTGAAACTTGAAGGTGCAGGGGAAGTGCTCGAAGTAACGCGTAAGCTCGTCGGGGCGGGTATTCCAATCGTCGCCCATCTCGGCTTATTGCCCCAATCCGCCGCTGTCCTCGGTGGCTATAAAGTGCAAGGCAAAACTGCAAGCGCCGCCAAGAAATTGATCGAAGACGCCAAAGCGTGCGAAGCGGCAGGCGCCTGCATGCTCGTACTTGAATGCATCCCGCATCAATTGGCCGAACAAGTGACACAAGAACTGAAGATCCCGGTCATCGGCATCGGCGCCGGCAGCGAAACCGACGGGCAAGTGCTCGTTTACCACGACACCGTCAAATACGGCTCGCACCATTTGCCGAAATTCGTCCAGTCTTACGCAGAAGCAGGCGAGACCATGCAACAAGGGCTCAGCCAATACGTCGAAGAAGTGAAAAGCGGCGCGTTCCCGAAAGAGCAGCACCGCTTCACGATGAAAGAAGAAGAGCTCGAGCAGCTGTATGGCTCGAAATAAAAAAGATTGCCTCCTGATATTTTCACAGCAGGAGGCAATCTTTTTTTATGAGTACTTTCGATGTGTGTCCGACAGATAAAAACCCAAAGCCGTTTAAGGTCGCGACGGCAAAAACCATGTACAGCCTTCTAATTCTATTTTGCAGTCAGTTGATTGCGTGCCTGAAAGTGGAACTCTCAATGAATAGAATGTGAGAAGCAACAGAAACAATGGATAGTAATTTCTGTTTCATAGAAGAACTTCTAACTTCCGAGAATACCTCCGCTTAATAAGCTATGTACGCTCCCACCGCCAGAACTAGAATAATCGCCAACGCCCGGATCCAGATCAACTTATTGCTGATGCCCGCTTTTCTTTCTAAGTAATAAATATAGTGCACTAAGATGATTAGGCCCGAAGATGGCAGAAGAAACTGGGCGGGTGTCAGATTCATATCAATATCGTCGAGAAACAATTCAAAGATGCCAAAAGTTAGCAGCAACATCCCAATAGCGCCGATACTTAAAGGGAAGTAGGGGCTGTTGATCTTTTTCTCTTTTTTCACTGAATCAGAATCCATTACTGCACCTCTTTTTCAGAAATTGGTTAACTCTTTTATTTAATAAATCAAATCCCCAAAACAAACAGTGAAACCATTAGTAAGACAAGGATACAAAATTTGCTGATCCGGGATTTCGTTCGAAAAATTATGTGCTAGGAAATTGTATTTGATGACTCAAAAACTAGTGGCGACGATCAAAAGAGAAATCAAGGAAACAAAACCCAAGAGCGAGCCTTCCCATCTTTTGTTTTCCTGAAAGCTTTCGATGCTTTGCACTAAAAACATCAATGCCAAAAAAGCGAAGATGAAATTCGGGAAAGGCTTGAATTCATTGCCGCTTAATAGCAACACTAAAAGAAGTATGGCAACAATCCCCATACCCATATTGACTTTTCTCCACAGAACGAATCGCCTCCTCTAATGATAAATAGATCCTACTGTATCGAAAGAAATCTGTTTATTTCCTCCAGTCTAACATACAAAAGGGAAAATTTAACTTTTTAGCTAAATCCAATATAAACAAAAAAGGCAGTACCCGAAGTTTTCGGATACTACCTTCTATTTATAACGGATTTTAATTATCCGCCAATATATGCTGCTGGGTTGACTGCGTTCGAGCGAGCGCCGTTCCAGCTGCCGATGTGGATTTCAAAGTGTAAGTGAGGGCCAGTAGAACGCCCCGTGTTGCCCATGCCGCCGATGTTCTGTCCTTGAGAGACCGCTTGGCCGACAGAGACATTGATGGAGTTCAAATGTGCATAAGCTGTTGCATAGTTTTGCCCGTTGATGACGTGGGTCACGATAATGACGTTACCGTAGCCGCCCATCGAACCAGCATAAGAGACATAGCCGCTTGCTGCTGCGTGGATTGGTGTTCCAGGGACGTTGGCGATATCGAAGCCAAGATGCGTTTCAGCTCCGTCGCCGATATCACGGCCACCAAATCCTGAAGTATGACGGCCAGCTGCCGGACGAATAAATCCAGAGCTTGATGTAGGTGCTGCTGCTTGTGTAACCGTTGCTGCAGAAGCGTTAGATTGTGCTGCTTTTTTAGCTGCCGCTTTACGTGCTGCGGCTTCTTCCGCTTTGCGTTTTTCTTCGGCTTTACGCGCGATTTCCGCTAGACGAGCTTGTTCTTTGCCGATTTTCTTTTCAAGTGAAGAACTAATGTTCATCGCTTCTGCATGCTCTTCTTCAAGTTTTGATTTTTCTTTTGCTAGGCGTTTCTGTTCTGCTTTCAAATCATCCTGCAAATCGTCTTGCTTTTTCTTTTGTGCGTCCAATGAATCTTTCAAGTCCACAAGTTCTGCTTTTTGGCTTTCTTGCTTCGCGAGTTTTTCTTCAACTTCTGCTTTTTGTTCAGCCAGCAACTTTTTGTCAGCTGCTTGTTCACGCATGATGTCACGGTCTGCCTCGATCAATGTGTTAACGGCTGAAGCGCGGTCGATAAAATCGACAAAGCTGTTCGCCCCAAGCAATACATCGATGTAATCAACAGAGCCACCGCTCATTTGGATAGCACGTGCCCGTTCTTTTAACAGTTCTTCGCGTTCTGCGATTTTGCGTTCGAGTTCTTCGATCGATTCTTTCAATTCATCGATTTCGACTTTCGTTTGATCGATTTGTGCTTGCACGGCGTCAATTTTACCTTGTGTTTCTTCGATTTCGCTGTTCAATTCTTGTATTTTGTTCATAATTTTTTCAAGCTCTGTTTGATTTTCGACAATGGCATTGTTTTTTGACTGGATTTCGGAATTCAAGTTGTTCTTTTCTTGCTCGACCTGTTGTTTTTCTTTTTCGAGGTCGGACAATTTATCAGCACTGGCTGTTGGCAAGAAAATTGATAGCGCCAAAACAGCGGATAATGCTGCGACGAACCATTTGGACCATGTGTTCAATGTGTTGTGCTCCTTTCGTGTTCCCTTAATTTTTCTTTTTCTCTATATAAGAATTCTTTTCTGAAGTAATGAATCATGGCTAAAGCCATGAAAAAAAGCCGTCAAAAATTCCGGCAGACCCATTGTACCACCGCATAAACCTATTTATTATTACAGTTTCTTATCAAATCTAGGTATAAGCTGTCATACGCGACACATAAGAGGAGGAAATGTAATTTTTCATAAGTAGAAAGTAATGTTTTTGCAGAATAATTCGCGTATTCAAATATTTAGATAGTACTGAGGGCAGTTTTAGGCTCTTATTTCGTATTACGAAGGAAGCGTTTTCAAAAATATTGCAGGAAAAGACGCTGGAAAAAAGGAAAGGGTGGGATGGCAGTATACAAAAAGGAGTGGTAAATCGATGAAATCATTGAAAAAAGGGGCAATTACATTATCGTTGGCAGGGGCTCTTGCGTTAAGCGCAGTTCCGCTGAACTCTACAGTCGTCGAAGCAGTCGGCAACGGGCCTGGATATGGCGGCAATGAAACAATCAACACATCCATTTTGACCACCTATTCGGAAATGGCAGACTTTTTGAAAAAGCAGGATGCCAAGCAGCCGCAAATGGAACTTGAAGTCATCGGGCAGAGCGTCAAAGGGCGCGATTTGTACGTAGCAAAATACATGAGCAATCCGGAAAACCCAACTATCCTTTTCTTGACGCAGCAGCACGGCAACGAACAGCTGACAACAGAAGGGGCGCTTGAATTCATCAAGCATCTCGGCACCGGCAAAATGAAAGGCGTCACAGATAACGTCAATATCTTAGTCGTGCCAATGCTTAATGCAGACGGTGCCATGGGAGATGTCGATTTCTCATTGGACGATTACGTAGCTTCAGGTGACCGCAATTTGACCCGTTACAACGCAGTCGGGGTAGACTTGAACCGCGACCATATCGACAAAATACAACCTGAAACAAAAGCTTTGCATGAAAATGTTATGAGTAAATACGACATCGATTACATGATCGACTTGCATCATCAAGGCGCCAGCAGTGAACGCGACGGCGAATTGGTTTCCGGCTCGATTCTTTATCCGACCACGCCAAACGCTGACCCTGAAGTCGTCGAAGGATCGAAAAAACTCGGGGCTGTCGTGTTTGATGCGGTCGATTCAACTGGGTGGGGCCATCTCGGCAAATACCGTGGCGGCGACGCTGAAACGATTAGCCGCAACGGCATTGCAGTCGAATACGGCATTTCGACATTATTGTTCGAAATGCGTGGCATGTCCGACCACGAATACGAGCCTTATGTCCTTGGGCAAAAGAGCAACGGTTATTTGATCAAGCAAACCATTACGACATTGGAATCGACCGTACGTG
Organism: Planococcus maritimus; assembly: GCF_001687625.2. NCBI lineage: Bacteria > Bacillati > Bacillota > Bacilli > Caryophanales > Caryophanaceae > Planococcus > Planococcus maritimus. The sequence continues at coordinate 3,144,257 of NZ_CP016538.2, read as the reverse complement.
CCATTGCGGATGGTTCGATTGATACACAAGATACCTCGTTCTGGGATACGTTGGCATTCCAACAAACCCGCGAAACCGAATAAGACGAAGAAAAGCCTTTCCCGCTTCAACCGGGAAAGGCTTTTCATATTAACTAACAGATCCTGTTATTGGTCTGCGTCGATGTCTTCTTGATTTCTGCGGACCACAAGCACGTCGCATTTAGCGGTGCGGACGATGCGCTCGGAAACACTTCCCATGATCAGGCGTTCCGCAGCATTCAGGCCAGTGGCGCCACAAACGATGACATCCACTTCGAGTTCATTCGCTAGTTTTTTCGGAATGATGGTTTTCGGTGATCCGTACTCAATCATCGTGTGGACATTCGTGGCACCCTGTGATGCCGCTTGTTCTTTGTAGTGGGCCAGCAATTCTTCCCCGCTTTTCAGTGTGCGGTCTGCAATTGTACGGTCGTAAGCTTCAATGGAGCCGAATGAGCGATTATCGATAACATGCACGAGGTATAGCTCAGCATTGTTTCTAGAAGCTGCCGCTGTCGCTTTCTTAAAAGCCCATTCGGCTTCTTTAGAACCATCCACTGCTACCATAATTCGAGAATATTTCAAAGTCATTGTTCATTCCTCCTTCTGTTACTGCTATCTTTCGCTACGATGCGATGAACTTCCTTCTTTTTTTAGAAAAATTCCTATAAGCATTGGCTGAATTGTGAAAACACATCCAACTGCTGCGGGGGATATGGTACGCTTGAAAAAATAGTCGTACAGAATAGGAGGGAGAACCCTTTGGAATCAGGGACTGATCATTTAACGCCAGAGCTCGAGAAGTTGTTGACGGTCAACCATGTAGTTAAAGAATATCAAAAAGGCGATTATCTTTTCCGAGAAGGGGAGGCGGTCAAAGGTCTCTATATTCTCCGTTCCGGAAAAGTACAGATCGGAAAAGTCACTCCGGACGGCCGGGAACTGGCGTTGAAAATTTGCGGCACTGGGCAAATGGTCGGCGAGATTACTGTGTTCGCAGAAGGGGCAACATATTTGCTGGACGCCCGTGCGCTGACTCATACCTACTGTTTGAAAATTCCTGTCGAAGAACTAGAGTGGTCGCTTGAAAAAGACCCTGCGCTTGCGATGGCATTTATGAAGTGGATGGGCATTGATCAGCAGAAAACCCAGACGCGCTTCCGGGATTTGATGCTTCATGGCAAAAAAGGAGCTTTGTATTCGACCTTAATTCGCCTCGGCAACAGCTACGGTCTAGAAGCAGACGGAGGCTTGTTGATCGACATCTCGCTGACGAACCAGGAGTTGGCAAACTTCTGTGGCATGAGCCGCGAAATGGTCAACCGGATGCTTAGTGACCTGCGCAAACAAGGAACCGTCGGCATGAAGAACGGTAAAATTATCCTGTACAACATTCCCAAACTGAAATTCGACATCGATTGTGAAGAATGCCCGATCTACCTCTGCAAAATCGACTAATTGCAAAGTCTGCCGTAACGGCAGGCTTTTTGTGTGCTCTGGTAATTTCAGTTTCTACTCCTTCAGAGTGTGGTGCAAGGGGGTTGTTTAGCTGAATCGATAAGAGCAATGAAAGAAAAAGCTTCCGCTTTTCGACTTCGTTGCAGGGGGCTGCTTGGGGCTCACAGGATGCGAGTCATGCAGCTGATGCGACAGGACGTCGCGCTTTCAGCTGCCCGTATATGGGACGGGTGTTGAGCCAATGAGCTGCAAAGATCGCAGCTCATTTGTCTCGCCAGCCCGCGCGGTCCCTCAGGCGTCATCCCCTTCCACTCCGTCTTTATATTTAGATTGAAAGATAATTTCTTCAATCCACTCATTATTAGATGTGAAAATGCGTCATATTTTATAGTTTAAGTCGTTTTAATCGCAGGAAACGTGGTAGTTAATTCTTAGAAGTAAGCCCATGTGTACCAGATACTTTACCCGGGAAGCGATTCCCCCGCTAGCCGGCAACTGAATAAAGACGCAGATCTGATTAAACACATCAGTCTCAATGAAATCTCTCAGCCGCCGAGCGTAAAGAGGTGAGCCGATACAGTAAGACAAGTGTTCTTCTTGGCTTACAGTGAGAGGCCAACCCAAAGCCCGGCGGCGACTCCTAATATGAAGCTTCAACAGAACAAGGAAACAATGCCACTCGCAAACCCTCGTTATCCTCAAACACGTCTAATCCAGGAAGCGATTCCCACGCTAGCCGGCAATTGCATATTGAAGCAGATCTGATTAAACACATCAGTCTCAATGAAATCTCTCAGCCGCCGAGCGTAAAGGGGTGAGCCGACACAGTAAGACAAGTGTTCTTCTTGGCTTACAGTGAGAGGCCAACCCAAAGCCCGGCGGCGACTACCAACATGAAACTTCAATAGAACAGGGAAACAACACCACACACAAACCCCAGCTATCTCCGCCATTCATTCCAACAAATAGCAACTTCCAAAAGCCTGCCGACTCGCAGGCTTTCTTTTTTTGGCAAAAATATGAACAGCTTAAAATAAAACTAGCTAGATGTGATTTATGTCACAGCTAAACCGAAACTTAGGTCCTATGCTAAAGGAAACAGCAAAAAGCAAAGAGGTGGAGAAAGTGGATAAGAAGCAATCGGATCATGAGGTCAACTTGAAGGGGACACTCATCAGCGTATTCTTCGTCGGCGTCGTTATTGTTGCCATGTGGGTTGCCGTCTATTTGATGTACGTAGCGAGATAGAAAAGGAGAGATTCATCATGCATTTCCATAAATACGAGAAAATTTGGCTCAGTTTCGGCATCGTCTCACTCATCGTCTTTTTGAGCGTCGTCGGCGTCAGTGCATTTTCGCAAAATCACACGCCGTCCGGGGGAATGGACACCATCGACCCAGAGAAAGTGAACGAAACCGCTCCATTCGATAACCCAGGCGTGACGCAATTGGACGAAGATACTTACCAAGTAGCAATCGTCGCACTGGCTTTCGGCTACAACGCACCGGACTTGCGAGTGCCGGCCGGCAAAGAAATCATTTTTAAAGTCACCAGCACAGATGTCGTGCACAGCTTTACGATCGATAACACGAAAGTCAATATGATGGTCGTTCCCGGGCGGATCACGACCAAATCTTACACATTTGAAGAACCTGGCAAGTATTTGATTCTATGCAACGAATACTGTGGCACTGGCCACCATATGATGTCTACGGAAATTGAGGTGTACTGACATGATTGCCCAACCAGAACGTAAAATCGCTTTATGGCATTTAGGTGTTGCTTATACCGCATTTTTAATCGGCACGCTCATGGGCGTCTTGCAAGTCTTTATCCGCAATGATGCTCTCCAGCTTCCTGCTTGGCTTGATTATTACCAAATTCTTACCGCGCACGGTGTCTTGCTTGCACTTATTTATACGACCTTTTTCATCTTCGCCTTCTTTATTACCGGTATGAGCAAAAGCCTCGGCAGCTTCGGCCCGAAAGTCCGCCTGTTCTCATGGATTGGCTTGTGGGTAACGCTTCTCGGGACAATTATGGCTACAGTGCTGATCATCGCTGGGGAAGCTTCAGTTCTTTATACCTTTTATGCCCCGCTGAAAGCGAACGGTTTTTATTATGTTGGCTTGGCACTCGTCATCGTTGGCACATGGATTTCGAGTTTTGCTTTGGTCGGCCACTATATGGTGTGGCGCCGCAACCATAAAGGGCAACTGAGCCCCTTGTTTGCCTTTATGACGGTTACGACCATCATTTTGTGGATCATCGCCTGTCTCGGAGTGGTGGCGACCGTATTGTTTCAATACATCCCATGGGCATTCGGTTGGACGGATACGATCAATGTGGAATTGAGCCGTTCGCTGTTCTGGTATTTCGGCCACCCGCTTGTGTATTTCTGGCTGCTTCCGGCGTACATTGCCTGGTATACGATCGTGCCGAAACTGCTTGGCGTGAAAGTGTTTAGTGATTCCTTGGCGCGTCTTGCGTTCGTCTTGTTCATCTTATTCTCGATTCCGGTTGGGTTTCATCACCAATTGACAGAACCGGGCATCTCGAACTTCTGGAAGTTCTTGCAGGTTGTCTTGACGTTCATGGTCATCGTGCCGTCGCTCATGACCGCATTCTCGATGTTTGCGACTTTTGAAATTTCAGGGCGCCAAAAAGGCGGCACCGGTTTGTTCGGCTGGTTCAAGAAATTGCCATGGCGGGATGTCCGTTTCACCTCGATTTTCATCGCCATGGCGTTCTTCATTCCTGGCGGCGCTGGCGGGATTATCAATGCCAGTTTCCAATTGAATGAAGTCGTCCATAATACCTTATGGATTGTCGGGCATTTCCATATTACCGTGGGAACGCCTGTCGCGATGACGTTTATGGGCTTAACCTTCTGGCTCATCCCGTACTTAACGGGGCGCCGTTTCACGAAGCGCATGCAACGCCTTGGCTTTGTCCAAATCATCACGTGGTCGATTGGCATGCTGCTCATGTCTACCGCTCAGCACGTATTAGGCTTGATGGGGGCTCCGCGCCGTACAGCTTACAGTGGCTATAACGATCATCCGTCGGCGATGGAATGGTTTGACGGCATCATCTCTAACCATGTGACGATGGCGATCGGCGGTACGATTCTGTTCCTGTCTGCCATGATTTTGATGTATATCGTCATCATGACGATGTTCGTTTCGCCAAAAGCGGAAACGCCTGACCAGATGGTGGAATTTCCGCTGGCGGAAAGCGATATGTCCAACACGCCGAAATGGCTTGAGAACTGGTGGATATGGATTGGTATTGCCGCCGCGTTGATCATCATTGCATACGCGATTCCACTGACCCACATGATTCAACATGCACCACCTGGCTCGAAAGGATTTATCACATGGTAGGAGTTGAGGACAATGTTCACGATGGTAATCGCATTAATGGCCATTTTTATCGTTTTCACGGCGATGCTCGTTGAGTTGTCGGTGACGGACGAAGACTAAAGAAGTGCTGTTCCGGCCATGCGCCGGGGCAGCTTTTTTCTATGCGCCACAAGTTGGAAATTGTATTTGAGCGGCATCTTCTATAGTATTTTAAGGAGAAGGAAGAGGTGGATGTGATGGGGTGGATGGACTGGATTTTCACCGCCGTGAGCGTTATTTGGCTGGTCGAATTCATCGTTTTTAAAAACCGTGAGACCGGGCAAGGCGACCCGGTCGAAAAAAGGACGTTCTTTGGGATTCTATTGTCGCTAATCGCCACAATTGTGGTTGGTTTTGGGCTTCAGGAGCTGGCAGAAACTGAAATTGCATCGGTGCTCAGGCCAATTGGGCTCGTGCTCCTTATCATTGGCGTCTTTTTACGATTCTGGGGGATCCTCCATTTAAAATCGCAGTTTACGCGCCACGTGACGGTACGAGAAGGTGATAGCATCGTTAGCAGCGGCCCATACCGCAAGCTGCGACATCCGCTGTATACCGGATTGTTTTTAATCGGCATCGGCATGGCGCTATTCTTTACGAGCCCTATTGCGGCGGTTGCGGGCGGCTTATTGCTCGCTTTTGCTCTCAATAAACGCATGCAGCATGAAGAAGCATTGCTCGTCGAAAAGTTTGGCCCCGAGTACAAGGAATGGATGAAGCACCGCGCACGCTTGATTCCTTATATCTATTGAAGCTCAGCTAGCGCGAATAAAGAAGTGGAAATCCCGGATTTTGTATCTGGGATTTTTATTTTGGGGAAAAAGCCAAGCGTATTAATTTACATCGGGTACGATTTAAATTAATATAGATCGTGTAAGATATAATTCTTGGAGGGATATACTCATGAAACCAATTTTTGAAACGACCATGATCAATAGCGGCGGGCGCGAAGGCACCGTTTATTCACCAGACAATATTTTCAACCTTGATGTGGCAAAACCAGTGGCACTTGGTGGACAGCCGAACACAGCGACGAATCCTGAGCAATTATTTGCGGCAGGCTATAGCTCTTGCTTTAACAGTGCGTTGGACTTCGTGCTGGAACGTGATAAAGTGAAAGTAACGAATAGCGAAGTCACGGCAACGGTTTCCTTGCTGGGTGATAAAACGGATGGCGGCGTGAAACTTGCGGTGCGCCTAGAAGTCGACATTGATGGATTAGAAGAAGGCAAGAAACAGGAGTATGTCGATAAAGCTCATGCCTACTGCCCATATTCCAAAGCGATCAAAGATTCCGTGGACGTGGAGATTGTCGTTCGATAAGCAGAAAAACAGGTGATGAGATGGACAAACCGACCAAATTGGAACAGCAATTATGCTTTGAAGTGTATAAAGCTTCAAGCAATTTCTCGAAACTTTATGCCAAAACCTTAGAACCGTTCAGCCTGACCTTTACGCAGTATTTGGTGTTGCTCGTATTATGGGAACAAGACGGCTTGACGATGAAAGAAATCGGCGGGCAACTCGGCCTCGGCACCGGCACGCTAAACCCCATTATCAACCGGATGATTCAAAATGGCCGCATCGTGAAAGAGCAATCGGCTGAAGACCGCCGTGCTTTCCGGATCTCCTTGACCGAACAATCACGAGAGGATGAACAGCCGATCGAGGCAGCCATTCACGACAAGATCACCAGCTGCAATTACTTGGACGTGAATGCCATCGAACTGATGAACAACTTAAAAGCCTTGAATGCATTTTTCAGCGAGATGGATCTGTGAAAATTCGTGAAAATAGGAGTGATGAATGATGGGAATCTATGATATTCAGGTGACCGATGCCAGCGGAGAAGAGTATAAGCTCGAGCGCTATAAAGGCCAGCCGATGGTCATCGTCAACACGGCAACCAAATGCGGTTTGCGCGGGCAGTTCGACGGCCTCGAAAAAATCTACCAGCGCTATAAAGACGAAGGATTGGTCGTGCTTGGCTTTCCATCCGACCAGTTCGGCCAGGAAGTCGGCGAAGCGGCAGATGCCGAATCGTCATGTCGCATGACATACGGCGTGACATTCCCGATGCACGACATTATCAAAGTGAACGGAAAAGATGCGCACCCATTGTTTGATCATTTAACATCGAACACAAAAGGCTTCTTGTCGAGCGGCATCAAATGGAATTTCACAAAATTCCTAGTCGATCCAAACGGCAAAGTCGTGGCGAGGTTCGCACCGAAAGATACACCCGATTCCATGCACAAAGACATCCAGAAAGTGCTCGGAGCCTAAACACGAACTGTTCACGAAAGCGGCGGGATGTGGTAAGCTGAACGTCACGATGAGTGAACGGGAGTGAAAGAAATGGGCAAAGCAAAAGCAAAATCAAAAAGCGGCATCGGCAAAGGAACCGGCAAAAAAGGCTGGAACCGTTGGGAAAAAGGCAAGAACAAAGCCAAGAGCTTCAAGCCGTATACCAGCAAAGACAATAAAGAAGCCACGAACCAAAAAGGAAAACAGCCACAAGCTGAATCCGAATGGATCGACGGATAACAAAAGCCGCGCAGGCAAATGCGCGGCCTTTTTTATTTCCTGGGAAATAGAAATGATGGAGCTAAGCGGTGAGGATTTCTTTGCAGCTACTCTAAAGCAAGGAATTGAAAATTCATTTAAAGCACAAACCAAGCTTCAGAACGATCCCATAAGAAAATCCAGCTATCTTGCCGATGCGTGCCTCAGGAAGCGATTCCCCCGTTAGCCGGCAACTATCTTAAGGAGCAGATTTAATTAAACATACAAGAATTTATGAACTATCTTAGCCGGCTAGCGACAAGGGTGAGCCGACGCAGCAAGACAGGCGCTCTCCCTGGCTTGCTGCCAAAGGCCAACCCAAAGCAGGCCGGCGACTATTAAGTTGAAGCACAATCACAACATCGGAACAATTCCGCAAGCAATCTCTCACTATCTTCACCGAAGCTTGCCTCAGGAAGCGATTCCCCCACAAGCCGGCAACTAACTAAAGAAGCAGACCTAATTAAGCGCGCACTAATCAACGAAATCTCCAAGCCGACAGGGCGCAAAAGGGTGAGCCGAAGCCTTAGATAAATGTTTTATTCAAACATCAGGTCAAACACTTTGCTCCCACATCTGCTACGCAGATGCGTCGCAAATGAATCGGCTCAACTCCTTCTCGCCAATTCATTGGCTTATTGCGAAAGGCCAACCCAAAGCCCGGAGGCGATTAATAAAATGGAGCACAAAAAGAACGCCGAAACGATTTACTAATAAATCTCTCACTATCCACTTACATCCCTAATCCAGGAAGCGATTCCCCCACAAGCCGGCAACTAACTAAAGAAGCAGAGTTAATTAAACATACACGAATCTATGAAATGTTTTAGCCAGCCAGCGACAAGAGTGAGCCGACGCAGTAAGACAGGCGCTTTCCCTGGCTTACTGCCAAAGGCCAACCCAAAGCAGGTTGGCGACTACAAAGATGATGCATAACTAGAACACAGGAACGATTTCACAAGCAAGTTCTCGCTGTCTTCACCGAAACAGAAAATTTGAAAAACCTCGTATCAAAAAATAACCACAAAGTGAAAGGTTTCTACGAAAAACACAACAGCGACTAGACCCTTTTTCGCTTTCTTCAGGAACTCCGAGAAAATCCTTGCGGCAAAATTCGAACTGGTCTATAGTGAAACTACAAGATTTGGTGATGATGTAAAAAAACAACACCATATATAGTGATGCCGCAACAAAGGTGCCCACTACGGGCTGAATAGGGAATCCGGTGAAATCCCGGAGCTGTTCCCGCAACTGTAAGCGCAGACGAACCATGAAATCCCACTGTCTAATGGACGGGAAGGGCATGGCGAGAGTGACGCGCGAGCCAGGAGACCTGCCTTTGTTGTCGTTTTGCACTTCTCCGGGAATTGGGAAGGATGACAAAGGTTTATTTCGTGTGGCCCCAGTATGTCCACCTAATTAACTTGCGTTTATGCCCCCATTCTCTCTGGAGAATGGGGGCTTTTGTGTATTGGAAAAGGAGGAAAACAACATGAACAAAGAACAACTTCCGGCTGGCGTATCCAGGACTATCCAGTCTCGGCTCGTCTTGCCGCCGGATACCAACCATATGGGCACGATTTTCGGAGGCACAGTCCTCGCGTATATCGATGAAATCGCAGCGATTGCGGCGATGAAACATAGCCAGCGCGCGGTTGTGACCGCATCGATCGACAACGTCAATTTTCTATCCTCGGCGAAAGTCGGCGATATTTTAATTTTGGAAGGTGTCGTCATTTCAACTGGCCGGACTTCCATGGAAGTGTACGTCAAAGCAGAATGCCAGCATATCGAAAGCGGCACACGCAGTTTAACAACCACATCGATTTTAACAATGGTCGCTGTGGATGCAGAAGGCCGGCCGACGCCGGTCGCAAGCGTAGTGCCGGAAACGGACAATGAAAAACGATTGTTTGAGAACGCACAAGAACGAAAAGAACGCCGAATGATCGCAAACGAATACGCAAAGGAGCTGTGTTGAAATGACTTTAGGAGCAGTAGAACGAGATAAAAAAATTCAAGATGCATTAGACCGGGTATCGATGGACGAACCGCATTGGACTTTCGAAGCAGCAGGATTGTATTTGGAGAAATTATACGAACAAGCGGCACAAACACGCGGCTATAGCGCAGCGAACAAATACGACGATTTTTATGGATTGATCGAAGGACTGAGCCGACTCGGTATTTATTCGAAAGACTTGCTCGAAACTTATTCCGATGACGAAATCCGCCTATTGGGACGAGAAATTGCGCCAGAGCGTGATGAATTGTTCAATTACATCGGATTGTTTTTACTAGCAGACCGTTATTTGGCAAAAGATTATGACGGACGCGTTTGGGAATTGCCGCAGGAACGCTTTCTCATCATCGCGATGACTTTGATGCAAAAAGAACCGAAAGTACGCCGTCTCGAACTCGTCAAGGAAGCGTATTGGGCGATGAGCAATTTGTATATGACAGTGGCGACGCCGACCTTATCGAATGCGGGCAAGAGCTTCGGTCAAATGTCTTCATGCTTTATTGATACCGTAGCGGATTCGCTTGATGGCATCTACCAGAATAACTGGGACGTCGCACGCCTCAGCAAAGACGGCGGTGGCCTCGGTGTTTATTACGGAAAAGTGCGTGCACTTGGTTCCGACATTCGTAAATTCAAAGGCAATTCATCCGGCGTTATCCCGTGGATCCGTCTACTTAACGACACAGCCGTCAGCGTCGACCAGCTAGGCCAGCGCCAAGGTGCAGTGGCGGTCTATTTGGACGTCTTCCATAAAGACATTATGAATGGCTTCTTGGATTTGAAAACGAACAATGGCGATGAGCGCCGCAAAGCACACGATATTTTCACCGGCGTGTCGATTCCGGATTTGTTTATGCAAAAATTGCAGGAAACGGATGAAAACGGCCGCAGCATCGGCGAATGGCATACGTTCTGCCCGCATGAAGTCAAGCAAGTGATGGGTTGGAAAGACGAGCAGGGCAATTTGCTCGGCCTAGAAGATTTCTATGACGAAACCGACCGCAAATACTTCACGGAAAAATACGAAGAGGCGGTCAACCATCCTTTATTGGCCAGAAAATCGTTCCGTGCGATGGATATCATGGCGCGCATTATGGTGTCGCAGCTAGAGACCGGTACGCCGTATATGTTCTACCGCGACGAAGTGAACCGTGGCAACCCGAACAAGCACTTGCGCGGCATCGGCAAAACATCCATCTATTGCAGCAATCTATGCAGTGAAATCGCACAAAACATGTCGCCGACTGAAATCATCAAAGAATACAAAGACGAGGAAGGGAATCTCGTCACTGTGAAAAAACCGGGCGATTTCGTCGTCTGCAATTTATCATCGATCAACTTGCCAAGAGCGGTACAAGCAGACGTCTTGTCGCGTCTCATCCCGATTCAATTGCGCATGCTCGATAACGTCATCGATTTGAATACCATTTCTGTCGGCCAGGCAGAAGTGACAAACGGCAAATATCGCGCTGTTGGATTAGGTACATTCGGTTGGCACCACTTGCTGGCGCTTCGTGGCATCCATTGGGAAACGGAAGAAGCGGTTGACTATGCCGATACTTTATACGAAGAAATCGCCTGGCACGCTATCCGCGCATCCGCAGGGTTGGCGGAAGAAAAAGGTGCCTTCAGTGAATTCACAGGTTCTGAATGGCATACGGGCGAGTATTTCGAACGCCGCAATTATACCGGAGAGCGTTGGGATGCACTACGCCGTAAAGTCGCAACATCCGGCGTCCGCAATGGCTGGATGATGGCCGTTGCACCGAACTCATCGACTGCCAAAATCGGCGGTTCGACAGACGGCATCGATCCCTTGTATGCCGTCGAATACGCCGAAGAGAAAAAGAATTTCCGTTTTAACGTGACGGCACCGGATCTCAACCACCGGACATATGATTATTACCGCCGCGCGCGCCACGTATTGGACCAAAAGTGGAGCATCCGCCAAAACGCGGCGAGACAGCGCCATATCGACCAGTCGATCAGCTTTAATTTGTATGTGCCGCACACGATACGTGCCAAAGAATTGCTGGAATTGCATCTCGAAGCGTGGAAATGTGGCTTAAAGACGAGCTATTATGTGCGCAGCACGTCGCAAGAAGAAATCGAAGCATGCGAGGCATGTGAAAGCTAAGGAAAGGATGAGAAGTATGGAAACTTTAACGAAACAGCCATTGATGGACCCGGAAGCACCAAACCGTTCGACCGCCATTGTTGGCGGGGCGAGCTCCGGTTTGCTCAATTGGAATGATATTGCCCATCCGCATATGTATGACTTGTATCAAGCGCTACTCGCAAACTTCTGGAAAGCGCAGGAAATCAATATGCAGGATGACATCAAAAACTGGGATTCGCTAACAGATACTGAGAAAGACGTCTTCTTGCGCATCAATACGCAGCTGGCGTCACTCGACAGCCTGCAGACGCCGACGATGACTCAAGTCATGGATTACGTCAGCGATTCCAGCTTCAAGTCGATTTTTGCGGTCATCGCTCAGCAGGAAGCGGTCCACACCGAGTCGTATTCCTACGTTCTCAGCTCGCTCGTGCCGCTCGATGAACAAAATCGCCGTTTTGATGAAGCAAAGAACGACCCGCTCGTTAGAAAGCGCAACGCACGCATCTTGTCTGCGTACGAAGCGTTCCGCACCGAGCCTGATTTGGAAAACTTATTGAAGCTTGCGGTCAATTCGATTAATTTGGAAGGCATTTATTTCTATGCCGGTTTTGCGTTTTTCTACCATCTCGCGCGCCAACAAAAAATGCTGAAGACCAGCACGATGATCAGCTATATCCAGCGCGACGAAATGCAGCACGCCTATTTCGTGTCCCAGTTTATCCGCATCTTGATCGCGGAAAACCCGGAACTTGCGACAGATGACATGAACAATTGGATTCGAGAGGAAGTGGCGCATGCCGTCGAACTTGAAAAGGAATGGGCCCAGCATATCCTCGGGGAGATCGATGGCCTGGATTTGGATGAGTTCAACGAATACGTCGAGTATTTAGCTAATAAACGGCTGCGCCAAATCGGCCTCGGCAATCTTTATGAAACACGCGACAATCCGATGCCGTGGATCCGCGTTTTCGGTGACGACATGATGAATAGCACGAAATCCGATTTCTTTGAACAGAAATCGCGCGCCTATACGAAAGTTTCGGAGTCGAATGGCTTTGACGAACTCTAAGCCAAAGATTGCAATTGTTTATGCATCCGCGACAGGGCACACGGAACGCCTCACTGAAATGATCGTGGACGCATCGGTGAGCCAAGGCTTACAGCCCGAGGTTTTTCCTGTGAAAGAATTCGATCTTAAAGAACTATTACGTTATGATATAGTTGTAGTCGGCACGTATACTTGGATGAACGGGGAAATTCCGAGACAGCTGCATCGCTTGTTCGAAGCAATCGAGCAGCAATCAGGAGATCTCGTTACAGGTGTTTTCGGAACAGGAGACCGCTGCTTTGCGACGTATTGCGGAGCGGTAGATTTGTTTCGTGATATGCTTCATGCAAAAACCCAACTGGCTGCCACACTTAAAGTGGAGCAGATGCCTTCCGCGGAAGATCGTCTGCGCTGCGACGCGTTTATGAATAGTGTGTGGCGGAAATACAGCCAGCATGTGGAAAATCTGGTGGCGGCTAAACCCTAATTGCTCTTTTAGTTTCTCCTTCCGGCAAATGGGTATAGAGCTAGTAAGGAATTGAAACGAAGGAGGAAGGTCCATGGCCCAACAGAAATGGCTGAAAGTCGGAGCGGCGGCAATGCTATCTGCGGGAATGCTTGCTGCGTGCGGCGGTGAGGAAGACGAACCGGAAATGGAGCAGGAAACAGATGTCATGCCTGGTGAAGAACAAGGCGATTCTGAAGACGAAGATGATGAAAAGGACGGTTATTAAGTCTGGATAAGCTGTGAGTGGCCCAAAGACTTCATCTATCTGATACGATTACGAACGGAAAGCCATAGTATTTCCGGTCGGGCAACGCAACGATATTAGCTGTATTTAAATAAACCATCTGAATTTGGTGAAATGGAACAGACTATAGCGCTGGAACCAACGCCGAAAAAAGCCCTTTCTTGGGTTTTTTTCGGCGTTTTCTTTTTTGTGAAATTTGCTTTAAGAGAGGGGAACAACATGAAAATCAAACATACCATCATGGACCTTGCACAGCAGGTCGGGAACTTGCTGGAGGCGGAAACGGACACGACGGATATGGAATGCCTAATCAAGAAAAGCCGGACCGTAACCATCCAATTGCATGACAAACGTTTTGATTGCACACTCGAACACGATATTTCGTTTCGAAACCTGAAATCCGATGGCTCTGCCGTGAACGAAGCAGACATTTACCTGCTTCCTGAAGAAGTGGCGCTATTTACAGAAGCCTTGCAAAATCATCCGATCGCCTTGCCGACAGAGTTCGGACAACGCATCGACTCGAATCCCAATATTGTCTGCCTGCGATTGACAACAGAAGAACCACCAGAGAATTTTGCCGCACGGCTTGCCGCTGCCTTACACCAGATCGATTAACTAGACAAAACCCGGATGCCTGGCAATCCGGGTTGTGTTTGTTGAAACTATGAAATAGCAGTCCGTGTAGGAAAGACAAATAAATCTCAGGACGTGTCCGAATCGCCTGATTTTGTCCTGTTAGATAATCGATGCTTAATCCTCCAGCTCCCTTTATAATGAACATACGCAACATTTCATTTGAAGAGGAGTTTTTCCCGTGATTGTCATCATCGATCATTATGATTCATTTACATATAATCTGGTCCATTATTTCGAACGACTCGGCGCGCGCGTGGAAGTCATTCAGAATGACCGCGCTGTGCTCCAAGACATCGAAGCTTTATCGCCGGAACTGATTGTGCTGTCACCGGGCCCAGGCAAGCCTTTGCAGCCGGGTGTCGGAACGCAAGTACTCGAACAGCTCAGCGGCAAAGTGCCGATCCTTGGTGTGTGCCTGGGCCACCAGAGCATCGTCGAGTTTTACGGCGGTAAGGTCCAAAAAGGCACGCAGCCTGTTCACGGCAAAGTATCGGAAGTGGCACATAACGGACAGGGAGTTTTTGCAGGGCTCGTGTCACCAACTCCGGTCGTGCGCTATCATTCGCTCGTTGCAGACAGCGCTACGCTGCCAGATACGTTAAAAGTGACGGCCACAGCAGAAGATGGCAGCATCATGGGTGTACACCACAAAGAATGGCCGGTTGAAGGGATCCAATTTCATCCCGAATCGATTTTGACAAAGGATGGGTTTCAAATGCTCGCGACCGCTTACCAAAACGCCCAATTATGGAATCGTGAAAAGAAAGGAGGCACGCCTGATGGCCCCTTATCTGCAGTTTGATTTTACGAAAGACGACGGAATGCCGGAAACGCTCGCTTTCTCCGAGCCTCACACGGTACTCGAAGCGCATTCGCTCGGGGACGTGGCGGCCGTTTTTGAACAAGTTGACCATTACACGTCGCAAGGCTATTACGCAGCGGGTTACGTTTCCTACGAAGCAGCCCCTGCTTTTCATCCAGAGATGGCTGTGCACGAAGGAGCCGAAATGCCGCTTGTCTGGTTTGGCATCTACAAGGACACACAAGTACCTAAAGCTTCAAGTGAAGCCGCCTACGAAGTATCAGACTGGACGCTCGAAGGCTCGATCCCTGAGTACAAGGAGGGCATCCAGAAAATCCGCCAGGCCATTGAAGAAGGCGACACGTACCAAGTGAATTATACAGAACGTCTCACCGCCGGGTTCAAAGGCGATACGAAAGCATTCTACGAGCAGCTTGCGCGCAACCAGCAAGCGGATTATAGCGCTTACTTGGATATCGGGCGTCACCAGATTTTGTCGGCTTCTCCGGAATTGTTCTTTCGCATCGACGGTTCGCGTATCCGTACGAAGCCGATGAAAGGCACAGCACCGCGCGGCAGAACGAGTTGGGAAGACGAGTCGATTTTGGATGTGTTGCTTGAATCAGAAAAAGAACGCGCTGAGAACTTGATGATTGTCGACTTGCTACGAAATGACATGAGTCGCCTCGCCAAGCCAGGAACTGTACAAGTGCCGAGGCTGTTTGAAGCGGAGAAATACCCGACTGTTCATCAACTGACATCGACCGTAGAGGGGGAGTTGCCGGAGGGGCTGACCGTATTCGATTGGTTCGAGGCATTATTCCCGTGCGGGTCGATTACCGGCGCGCCAAAAGTCAGCACGATGCGCTATATCGCGGGGCTTGAACAGACGCCGCGCGAAGTTTATTGTGGTGCTATTGGTTATATTACTCCTGAAAAAAACGCCGTCTTTAATGTACCGATCCGTACCGTCGTCATCGACCAGGACCAATCGGCTGCACGCTACGGGGTGGGCGGCGGCATCACCTGGGATTCGACATCTGAAGGTGAGTACGGAGAGCTATTGACGAAAGCCCGCGTGCTGACCGATCAGCGCCCGGAATTCGCCTTGCTCGAATCGCTCAAGCTAGAAGCTGGAAACTATCCGCTGGTCGCGCGTCATCTTGAGCGGCTGAAAAAAAGCGCGGCCTACTTCCGCTTTGCATTAGATGAAGAGACTGTGGCGAAACAATTGGAAGGGATTGCGGCGCAGCATTCAGTCGGACTTTACAAAATCCGTTTGACGCTCGAACGAAGCGGCCAACTCGAATTGTCTGCACAGCCAGCAGCGCCGATTGAGCAGCCGGTTCGCTGTGCACTCGCCAACTCGCCTATCGACAACCGAAATGCGTTTCTTTATCATAAAACGACCAACCGCGGCATATACGAGCAGCACCAGCAGCAAGCGCCTAACGCTTTTTCCGTACTGTTATGGAACGACCGTGAAGAATTGACCGAGTTCACCATCGGCAACGTGGTCGCAGAAAAAGACGGCCGTTTTTACACGCCGCCTGTCTCTAGCGGCCTGCTCGCCGGAACTTACCGTGAGCAGCTCATTGAAGAGGGGCGTATTGAATCGAAAGTGCTGAAAAAAGACGAGCTCGACACGTTCGACGCCATCTGGTTCATCAACAGTGTCCGCGGGTGGATCAAAGTGGAGCTTGATGATTACCTTGTATAAAAACAGCAATTGAAAAAGCCGGCCCTTCCATTATGGAAGAGCCGGCTTTTCTGTGTTACACCTGAACGACAGGTTTGGATTTCAATACTTCTTCGGATTCGGCAATGGCTTCTTGGCGGAACGTATCGAGCATATCGCACGGACGCCCGACAAAATCCATTTTGCCGTCTTTTAATTTTACTATGCGGTCGGCGAGGATATGTGCGTCTTTTTCATCGTGTGTCACGAAGATGGATGTGATGTTCGCCTTTTTTAAAATTTCCCGAAGATCTTTGCGGATTTTTCCTTGCAGCTCGGCGTCCAAATTACTGAACGGTTCGTCTAGCAGGATCAAATGAGGGTTCGGTGCAATCGCGCGGGCAATTGCCACACGCTGTTGCTGGCCGCCGCTCAATTGGTGAGGATACCGTTTTTCGTATTCCTCTAATTCGACGAGTTCGAGCATTTCGCGCATGCGTTTTTTCTTGTCGGCTTTTTTCATGCTGGACAAGCCGAACATGATATTTGCTCCAACTGTCATATGAGGGAACAAAGCATAGTCTTGGAAAACCATGCCGATGCCCCGTTTTTCAGGCTGCAAAAACGTCTTATCGTCGAATAAAGTTTCGTCCTGGATGACCAAACGTCCATTTTTCGGGCGTTCGAGTCCTGCCAGCAAGCGCAAAATCGTGCTTTTTCCGCTGCCGCTGCGTCCAAGGATCGAAATAACCTCACCTTTTTTGATCTCTAGCGTGAACCGGTCCAGTGCAGGGGCCTGTGTATTCGGATAGGAAAAACTCACATCTTCAATGGCGACAAACATATCAATCCATCTCCTTCTCGAGTATCTTATAGAAAATCACAATGGCCAAGGCGCTAATGCCGACTATCAGAAGGGAAGCTTGGGACGCTTCCATAATTTTTTCATCACTTGCGTATTGGAAAGCTTTTGTAGACAATGTATCAAAATTAAACGGTCTCAAGATCAATGTCAAGGGAATCTCCTTGAGCACATCGATGAACACGAGGATAAATCCGCTAATAATCGCGCCTTTCATCATCGGCACGTCAACTTTGAAAAAAGTCTTTGTCGGGCCGGCGCCGAGCAAGCGGGAAGCATCCCGGAAATTCGTGCCGATCTTGTCGTAGCCGGTCTCGATCGAATTATAACCGATAGCAAAGAACCGGATGATATAAGCTGACAGCAGCAAAACAATGCTGACACTGAGGACCAGCGTCGTCTCAAGGCCGATCGCCAAATACAGCGGAGCGAGGTAACCATCGAGTGCCACAAAAGCCGTGACGACTGCAACCGCAATGACCGCACCGGGAATCGAATAGCCGAGCACGGTCAGTTTCGGCAAGAGTTTCGTGTACTTACCTTGCACCATGCGGGCGAAATTCCCGACGATGAGCGCAAAGATGACGATTAAAGTTGCGCTGAGTCCCGCAACTAATACTGAGTTCTGCACATAACGCATGAATTCTTCCATCGGGATCGTCCCGAAAGTTAAAATAGTCCAGTCAACCAGCTGAATGACTGGGATGAAAAAGCCAAGACTCAAGATCAGTATGCCGTAGCCTGCTGCTGCGAAGCCTTTCCAACCGCTAAGTGAGATCAGTTGGAGCGGACGCACTTTTGTCGAGAAATAACTGTACTGGCGCCTGCCGCGAAGCAGTTTCTCAATGAGCAGAATGATAATGACAAAGCCCATGAGTGAGGCGGCCAGTTTGATTGACGTATCCAAATCCCCAAGGCCGAACCAGCTTTGGAAGATGGCGGTGGTGAAAGTTTGGATGCCGTAATATTTCACGACACCGTAATCATTCAACACTTCCAAGACGACCAAGCTTGCACCGGCAATAATGGAAATTCGTGAAATCGGCAGCACCACTTGGAAAAACGTGCGCCAAGGGCCTTTGCCGAGTAGCCGCGTACTTTCGATCAAAGAGGCTGATTGTTCGGATAGATACACTTGCGTGATGGTGTACACATAGGGATACAAAAACATCGTATAGATGAAGATTGCCCCAGGCAAATTCATGATATCGAAATACGCCGGGTCGAGATTCATTCCGAAGCCCTCACGCAAAGTGGTCTGGATAGGCCCGGTGAAGTTCAGAATGCCGTGGTACGTATAAGCACCGATAAATGGCGGGATGGAAAGAGGGAGGATCAACGCCCATTTCAAAAAGCGCCGGAACGGAAAATCGTATTGTGCAATCAGCCAAGCAAGGCTCAGCCCGATCAAGATCGTAGCCGTCGCTGTCGCGAGCGTCAGGATCAGCGAATTGATGACAAACTGCTGCAATACGAACTCTTTCATATGTTCCCAATTGTCATTTGACGGCGTAAAAAGCCCGGTGACAATGGTCAAGTTCGGTAGGAACAGCATCAGGATGATGATGACTGCGCCTACAGTCCAAATATTGAAATTGGCCAATCTGCGTTGCAAAATCCAGGCACCTCTTTCCAACTCGCAAGAAATCCCTTGCCACAAATATCAAGCGGCAAGGGGGACAGTGTAAGTTTATTTCCAGCCGACTTCGTTAAACAATAGAATCGCTTTGGCGTTGTTTTCGCCAAGTGCCGACATCGAGATGTCTTGCTCTTTGAAATCACCCCAAGATTGCAGCAACTCAGTTGGTTCTACTGATTCGTTTACTGGGTATTCGTAGTTAGCCGAAGCGAATGTTTCTTGTGCTTCCGGTGCGGAGAGAAACTCCAGCAATTGGATCGCATTTTCTTGATTCTTAGATGATTTTACCACACCAGCGCCGCTAACGTTAACATGCGTGCCTGTTGTGTCTTGGTTCGGGAAGAATACGCCAAGGCTTTCAGCGACTTTTACTTCTTCAGGGTCTTCAGAATTCAACATCTGGCCGTAGTAGTAGGTGTTCATGATGGCTACATCGCCAACACCTGCTGCGATGGCTTTCGCTTGGTCACGGTCGCCGCCTTCTGGATCGCGTGCAAAGTTATCGACCATGCCGGCTGCCCATTCTTTTGCTTCTTCTTCACCATTCAATTCAATGAGAGAAGCGAACAAAGATTGGTTGTAGATGTTTTCAGAGCTGCGGATCAAGACACGTCCAGCCCACTCGTCTTCTGCCAAAGCTTCATAGGTGGACAATTCAGATGGATCGACTTTTTCTTTATCGTACATGATGACACGTGCACGTTTTGTCAGGCCATACCACATTTGATCTTCATCCTGGAAATTAGCTGGGACTTGCTCATCTAGCACGTCGCTAGAAACAGACTGCAAAATGCCGTCTTCTTTCGCGCGGTGCAAACGCCCTGCATCAGCTGTCAAAAACAAATCGGCTTGCGTCGCATCGCCTTCGCGTTTGATGCGCTCAAGCAGTTCGTCGGCTTCGCCTTTGATCAAGTTGACCTTAATGCCGGTTTCTTCTTCGAATTTCTTATAAAGTTCATCGTCTACATCATAGTGACGTGCCGTATATAGGTTTACTTCGTTGCCCGATGCTTCGTCACCGGATGTTTCTGATTCTTCAGTGTTCGAGCTGCCGCAAGCCGCAAGGACGAGAAGTGTGCCGAGCACCAATAGGAATGAAAGTAATTTCTTCATGGATGTCTCTCCTTTAAAATGGTCTATGAATCTTATATAAATGAAAATGATTCTCATTCAATAGTATAGCTAGCTATGTAGAGAAGTCAACGGTTTTGATGGAAATCTTGCTGTAAATGTGTCCATTTTCGTTATATTTTAGATAAGGAATGAAAGCACTTGGTCCGAAAGCTCTGTAAGGGCGCGCGAAGCATTCGCTATTTGCGGCGAGCGGGAAATGCTACACTTGAGCATGATGAACAATTGAACTGACAGAATCGAAACGGGGGCAAAGGGAATGGACATGAAAACATATGTATCGCTCGATGCGACAGCGCTTGCGGAATTAGTGAGAAAAGGAGAGGCCAGCCCAAGAGAGTTGGTGGAGCTGAGTTTCCGGCGTTTAGATGAAGTCGAACCGAAGCTGCACGCCTTTACCGCGGAGCGGCACGAGTCGGCGCTTCGAGAGGCAGAACATGGAGCAAATGGAGTTTTTGGCGGCGTACCAATTGCGCTGAAAAACATTTCACAAGCCTTAGCAGGAGAGCGCCTAAGTGCCGGCTCGAAAGTACTTGCCGACTTCCGCCCGGAGCGCGATTCTCATTTCGTTACGCGTTTGAAAGCGGCTGGGCTCATTCCAGTCGGTCACACAAACACGCCGGAATTTGGCTTGAAGAACATTTCAGAACCGGAATTGTTCGGACCTACGCACAATCCGTGGAATACCGACCATTCACCAGGCGGCTCAAGCGGCGGAGCAGCGGCAGCTGTCGCATCCGGCATCGTGCCCGTCGCCGGTGCCAGTGACGGGGGCGGCTCGATCCGGATTCCCGCATCGTTCACCGGCCTGTTTGGACTCAAGCCAACACGCGGCAGAACGCCTGTCGGGCCAGGAGCTGGGCGCCAATGGCAAGGGGCCTCAATTGATTTTGCGCTGAGCCGGACGGTACGGGACAGTGCTGGGCTACTCGATGCCTTACAGATCGTTCAGCCGGAAGCGGCATTTCAAACGCCGTTATTTCCAGGGAAATACACCGAACAGCTGGACCGGGATTTTGATAAGCCCTTAAACATTGCGTTCTCTTTGGAATCGCCTGTCGGCACCTTGGTGTCGGAAGAGGCGAAAACAGCGGTGTTGAAAACAGTGCGCTGGTTAGAAGGACAAGGGCACCGAATCGAAGAAAAAACTCCCGACATCGACGGCGTCCAATTGATGCGCGAGTATTATTTGATGAACAGCGGGGAAATGGCGCTGCTTAAGAAAAACCTGGAGCAATCACTGGGTCGGCGTTTGACAGAAGACGATATGGAAATCGAATCTTGGCTACTGGCATCGGCTGGTCGCAGAGTGTCTGCAGCGGATTATTCCGCGAGCCTCGCTGCGTGGGATGCGGCCGCCGCGAAAATGGCCGCACTTCACGAGCATTTCGATTTTTACATTACACCTGCAACGGCCCATGCGGCACCGGAAATCGGCGAATTGAGCCATTCCCCGGAATCCCGCACTCGGCTATTGCAAGCGCTCGATATGGCACGTGATGCGACGGATCAGCAAGAACTGATTTACGCGATGTTTTTACCGAGCCTCAGCTATACGCCGTTTACGCAGTTGGCGAACTTGACCGGACAGCCGGCAATGTCTTTGCCGCTTC